>NZ_LPVS01000081.1:0-124043 GCF_014843905.1 Mesorhizobium silamurunense
CGGAGCCACGGCACCTCAGTAGAGGGCCGGCATCCGTAACCCTTCACAATCGCGGAAGTTCAAACAGTACGCGTGGCGTTCGCTCGACAGCCATGGCTCGTGCCACGCTTTTGTGCAGCCAGGCGATGCTCTGAAATGAGCGGTGGCAAATGATGATTGACTCGGAAAAACCGGAGCGCTGAACCGACCACATTGCCGTTGTGCGCATGACCGCTATGTATGAGAGGAAATGAGAACGAGCGGATTCTTCGCTGCAGCGCTGTTCTACTGGCTCTCGTCGAGCGGGTGCTGGGCTCTTGAAGATGTGCCGATCGAAACCCTGGCGGTCGAAGCCGAATTCCCGCTCCTGGCCAGTTACACCGACACCACGGAGTTTGGCTTCGGCTCATTTTGGGCGACCCACGGCGGCAATCTGCTTCGAGTCGACGCAGCTAACAATTCGATCACGGAAATCAGCCTCGATGGCGGGACGGCGAGACAGCGCGGCATTGCCGTGGGCGAAGGTGCCGTTTGGGTTCCAGACGTCGGCAAGGGCGTGATCTTCAAGGCTGATCCTGCGACTAACACCGTAGTCGCGGCATTCTCGGCGCAAATGCTCTCGTCACAGGGCACTATCGGTGTAGGCGAGGGTGCGGTCTGGGTTGTCACGGCGGAGAATCTGGAAAAGACGCTGACGCGACTAAATGCAGGAAATGGTGCCGTCGCAGCGAGAATATCGCTCCCGTCATCTTCGGCTGGTGTGACCGTAGCCTACGGCAGCGTCTGGGTGACGGGCACGGCTAATGGCGAACTCTACCAGATCGATCCTAAGACCAATGCGATCGTCTCGACGACGAAGCTCAACCAGTCTCCAAAAATGTTGACGTCCGGCGCCAATTCGATCTGGGTCGTCAATCTTGGCGACGGCACTGTCCAGCGGATCGATGCACACAATCCCAGGGTTCAGGCGACGATTGACACAGGAGCCGCCAGCAACACCGGCGAAATTGCCTTCGGGGGTGGTTATGTCTGGCTATCCATTCCTCGCAGCATCGCGGCATTGCAGATCGATCCGGCGACCAACGCCATCACACGCCGGTACAAGAGCAAGGCCTCGTACGGCCTTATCCGTTACGGATCAGGGTCGCTATGGGTGTGGACCAAAGCGATCCAGAGGCTGGCGCTAGCGAATTAGTCAATGGCACGAAGAAGACGGTCTCTGACAATGCGGTTCAGAAGCGGCGCCGACGCTCGCTTGTATCTATTCCGACGACGTTCTGCCGACCCATCGAAGCGCAGCGCCAGAACCGGACGATCCAAGTGCCCGGCCAGCGGTTCAGCGTTTGATGGGATCCCTGACCCGCTCTAAGTATTTGTTCTTACGCAAATTCCGGACGGACGGGAACGGGTCGAACTCTGTCGCTCCGAACGATTGAAGTGTTGACCTAGCCCGGCGCGCCAGCAACCGACCCCCTCACCACCAGATCGACCGGCCAGACCTCGCCGCGGGCGCCTTCTTCCAACCCCGATATTCGCGCCGCCAGGCGCTCGGCGATGCGCGCGCCGGCGAGCCGGATCGAGGAACGCGTCGTCGACAGCGGCACCGGGAAATTTTCCGGCCGCAGCCAGGGGAAGACGTCGTCATGGGCGACCAGCGACAGGTCGCTAGGAATGGTCAGGCCGAGGTCGCGTAGGGCGCGAACCACACCCAGCGCCATGATCAGACTGGAGCAGACGATCGCGGTCGGCGGCTCGCTCTCTTCCAGCAGGCGGCGGGCGGCGCGGTAGCCGTTCTCCTCGGTCATGGTCAACGAACAGATGTGGCGCTCGCCAGGCGTCAGGCCGCTCGCGGCAAGCGCCCGGCGCACGCCGCGCTCGCGGTGAATGGCGAAGGTCTCGCGGTCGTCGCCATTGATTAGCGCCAGCCGCTTGTGGCCGAGCTGGACGAGAAGCCTCGCCGCTTCGTGGAAGGCGCCTTCATTGTCGATGTCGAGATAGGGATAATCGAAATCGAAACCCTCGCTGCGGCCATGGACGATGAAAGGGATGCCCAGCGTGTTGACCAGCGCCAGCCGCCGGTCGGCGGGGCGCGGCGAGGAGATGTAGACGGCGTCGACCTGCCGGTTGGCGACGATGCGCCGATAGGTGGTCTCCTGGTCGTCGGCATCGGCCGGCGAGAGCACGAGGTCGAGCTCGTGCGAGCGGGCATAGTCGCCGAGTCCGGACAGGAACTCGACGAAATGCGGGTCGATGTCGACGGCATTGCCGGTCGGCAGCACATAGCCGATCATGCCCGACTTGCCGGTGGCGAGGCGCCGCGCGCTGGGGTTCGGCCGATAGCCATGGCGCTTGGCGGCATCCATCACGCGGCGCCGCGTCTCCTCGCTGACCTCCGGGTAGCCGTTCAGCGCCCGGCTCACCGTGGTTTGCGACAGCGACAGCATATGCGAGAGTTGCTTGAGGTTCATCGGAGGCCTCCAGCCTCAAAGCGCTTTCAATTTGAATCGATCCGACAATTGGGTCAGCCTTGACGACTTTAATGTTGGCGCGGCTGAGTTTGAAGCAAAACAGCTGCGGCAGCGCCAAAAAACTATGCTGCAGCGCACATTTCTGACGCCCATTGCCTGAATTTAAATCGATTAGTACCGCAACCCTCTTGACTTCTGGTAATTTCAATGGCGAGATCAAATCAGCCAAAGCGCTTTGGAAGACTCTCCGAAAGGTTGCGGTTGCCTTCTCGCTGAGTCACTGTTCCGCGGGCGTCGGCGGACGAGATGGAGGTTTCGTCCGAACTGTTTTGACCACTGGGAGGAATTGCGATGAAGAAAATGCTTCTCTTGGGCGCCGCATTCGCCGCGCTCGCTTTCAGCCTGCCGGCACAAGCCGAACTGAAATTCAAGCCGGGCGAGGACCCGCGCTTCCACTGGGCGAACTACGACGAGCTCAAGAAAGTCGACCTCAAGGGCGAGACGCTGACCATCTTCGGGCCGTGGCGCGGCGAGGACGAGGGCCTGGTGCGCACCGTGCTCGAATACTTCCAGGAAGCCACAGGCGCCGAGATCAAATACTCCTCGTCCGAGAACTACGAACAGCAGATCGTCATCGACACCCAGGCCGGCAGCCCGCCCAACATCGCCGTGCTGCCGCAGCCCGGCCTCATCCAGGACCTGGCCTCCAAGGGCCTGCTCACCCCGCTCGGCGACGACACCGCCAAATGGGTGAAGGACAATTACGGCGCCGGCCAGTCGTGGGTCGACCTCGGCACCTTCAAGGACAAGGACGGCAAGCCCGGCTTCTTCGCCTTCCCCTACAAGGCCGACGTGAAATCGCTGGTATGGTACTCGCCGGACAATTTCGAGGAAGCCGGCTACAAGGTGCCGAAGACGCAGGAAGAGCTCGCTGACCTCGAAAAGAAGATCATCGCCGATGGCGGCAAGCCCTGGTGCATCGGGCTGGGCTCCGGCGGCGCCACCGGCTGGCCGGCGACCGACTGGGTCGAGGACATCATGCTGCGCACCCAGACCCCCGACGTCTACGACAAGTGGGTGAAGAACGAGATCCCGTTCAACGACCCGGCGGTGGTCAACGCCATCGACATCTTCGGCAAGATCGCCACCGACGACAAGATGGTCGACGGCGGCGCCAAGGCGGTCGCGGCGACCGACTTCCGCGACAGCCCGAAGGGCCTCTTCTCGGTGCCGCCGAAGTGCTACATGCACAAGCAGGCATCCTTCATCCCGACCTTCTTTCCCGAGGGCAAGAAGCTCGGCCAGGACGCCGACTTCTTCTACTATCCGCCCTATGCCTCCAAACCCGATCTTGGCACGCCGGTGCTCGGCGCCGGCACGCTGGCCATGATCACCAAAGACTCCAAGGCCGCGCGCGCCTTCATCGAATTCCTGAAGATGCCGCTGGCGCATGAGATCTGGATGGCCCAGGGCGGTTTCGTGACGCCGTTCAAGGCGGTCAACAAGGAAGCCTATGCCAGCGAGGCGCTGAAGAAGCAGGGCGACATCCTGGCCAACGCCTCTACCTTCCGCTTCGACGGCTCGGACCTGATGCCCGGCAAGATCGGCGCGGGTTCCTTCTGGACCGGCATGATCGACCTGGTCGGCGGCAAGCCCGCGCAGGACGTCGCCGCCGATATCCAGAAGAGCTGGGATGCAATCAAGTAGGCCGCCTGTGGCGGCTCAAGTCAGACCTTCCTGATCCTCCTACTGGATCCGGGCTAAGGCCCGGATCCGACCGGCGGCGCAGCCGGAAGCTTTCGCGTTCGATTGTTCCGAATAACTGAAAGTCGGCGCATCCGATCGCCAGGCACGCCTGGCCGGTCATGCGCAGGGAGAGGGACCCATGGCGGCTCAGATTTTCTCGGCCATATTCGTCATCATCATCGGCGTCGGCGGCTGTGTCGCCTATTTCTGGGGCGCCAACAAACTGCTTGACGTCATCTTCCCCTCGCGTGGTGTCTCCGGCACGGCTGCCGTCGACAATCTGCGCCGGCAGGGGCTGGTGCGGCCATGGCTGTTCGTCGGCCCGGCGATGATCATCCTGACCATCTACCTGATCTATCCGGTGATCGAGACGCTGAGGCTGTCCTTCCTCGACCGCGGCGGCGTCAACTTTGTCGGCCTTGCCAACTACGAGTGGGCGTTCGGCGACCACGATTTCCGCAACTCGATCCTGAACAATATTCTCTGGCTGGCGGTGGTGCCGGCGGCCTGCACCTTCCTCGGGCTGATCATCGCCGTGCTCACCGACAAGATCTGGTGGGGCACGATCGCCAAGAGCCTGATCTTCCTGCCGCTGGCGATCTCCTTCGTCGGCGCCAGCGTGATCTGGAAGTTCATCTACGAGTATCGCGGCGAAGGCCAGGTCCAGATCGGCCTGCTCAACGCCATCATCCAGTATTTCGGCGGCCAGCCGCAGGTGTGGATCTCGCTGCCGTTCTGGAACAACTTCTTCCTGATGATCATCCTGATCTGGATCCAGACCGGCTTTGCCATGGTGATCCTGTCTTCGGCGCTGCGCGGCATTCCGGAAGAGACGCTGGAAGCCGCGGTCATCGACGGCGCCAACCCGTTCCAGATCTTCTGGAAGATCATGGTGCCGCAGATCTGGGGCACCATCGCGGTCGTCTGGACCACTATCACCATCCTGGTGCTGAAGGTGTTCGACATCGTGCTGACGATGACCAACGGCCAGTGGAACAGCCAGGTGCTCGCCAATCTGATGTTCGACTGGATGTTCCGCGGCGGCGGCGACTTCGGCCGCGGCGCGACGATTGCCATCATCATCATGATCGCGGTCATTCCCATCATGGTCTGGAACATCCGCCAGGCCAACAAAGAGACGGGAGGGCACTGAGATGACCGCCAAGACCGGAAAGTCCTTTGCCAGCCGTTTCGGCGTCCACATCGCGGTGCTCGTTTTCGTGGCGATCTGGACCATCCCCACGCTTGGCATCCTCGTCTCGTCGCTGCGCGACAAGGACCAGATCATCGCCTCGGGCTGGTGGAACTCCTTCGCCAGCTCCAGCCAGACAGAAGCCGGTCGGCTGCCGGCGGCTGCCGCGCAGACGCAGAAGGACGGCAAATACGTCATCGAGGGCAACATCTTCGGCGACGGGGCCAGGCGCGAGATCAGCGCCTTCGGCGTCAAGGCGGCGGCGCCGACGCAATACAAGGCCGGCACGGCGGCCGATCTCGGCGATGGCGTGACCCTGCAGATGAACGCCGACGGCAGCTTCGTGCTTGCCTCGCCGAAGGCTTTCGAGGGCGAGCGCGGCCAACGCGTCTACTACGCCTCCTCGGCGCCGCCGAAATTCACCACCGAGAACTACGATGCCGTGCTGTTCTCCGAAGGCATCGGCCGCTCGTTCATGAACTCGCTGACGGTCACCATCCCCTCGACGGTGATCCCGATCCTGATCGCGGCCTTCGCCGCCTATGCGCTTGCCTGGATGCGCTTTCCAGGTCGGGCGCTGCTGATCGCGGTGATCATCGGCCTGCTGGTGGTGCCGCTGCAGATGTCGCTGATCCCGCTGCTCAAGCTCTACAATGGCGTCGGCACCTTCTTCGGCGTGCCGTCGAAGACCTATCTCGGCATCTGGCTGGCGCATACAGGCTTCGGCCTGCCTTTCGCCATCTACCTGCTCAGGAGCTACATTGCCGGCCTGCCGCGCGAGATCATGGAGTCGGCCCGCATCGACGGCGCCAGCGACTTCGAGATCTTCGTCAAGATCGTGCTGCCGCTGTCCTTCCCGGTGCTTGCCTCCTTCGCCATCTTCCAATTCCTGTGGGTATGGAACGATCTCTTGGTGGCGATGGTTTTCCTGGGCACAGCACCTGACCAGATCGTGCTGACGGCCAAGCTCAACGCGCTGCTCGGCTCGCGCGGCGGCAATTGGGAGATCCTGACGACATCGGCCTTCGTGACCATCGTCGTGCCGCTGATCGTGTTCTTCTCGCTGCAACGCTATTTCGTGCGCGGGCTGCTTGCCGGCTCGGTGAAAGGAGGTTGAGACAATGCAATCGGCTTTGAAGGCGACTTCGAGACCAGACCCCGCCGTCGACCGCGACTGGTGGCGGGGCGCAGTGATCTACCAGATCTATCCGCGCTCCTATCAGGACTCGAACGGCGACGGCATCGGCGACCTGAAAGGCATTGTGCGGCGCCTGCCCTACATCGCCTCGCTCGGCGTCGACGCGATCTGGATCTCGCCTTTCTTCAAATCGCCGATGAAGGATTTCGGCTACGACGTGTCGGACTATTGCGACGTCGATCCGATGTTCGGCACGCTGGCCGATTTCGACGCGCTGGTGGCGGAAGCCCATCGGCTCGGCCTCAAGGTGATGATCGACGAGGTGCTGTCGCATACCGCCGACATCCATCCCTGGTTCAAGGAAAGCCGCTCCAGCCGAACCAACCCAAAAGCGGACTGGTATGTGTGGGCGGACGCCAGGCCCGACGGCACGCCGCCCAACAACTGGCTGTCGATCTTCGGCGGCTCGGCCTGGCAGTGGGATACCAGCCGCCAGCAATATTACATGCACAATTTCCTGGCCGAGCAGCCCGACCTCAACTTCCACAATAGCGAAGTCCAGGACGCGCTGCTCGATATCACCCGCTTCTGGCTGGAGCGCGGCGTCGATGGTTTTCGGCTCGACACCATCAACTTCTACTTCCACAGCCAGGGGCTGGAGGACAATCCGCCGCTGCCGCCGGAAGAGCGCAACGACCAGACGGCGCCGGCAGTCAATCCTTACAACTACCAGGACCATATCTTCGACAAGAGCCGGCCGGAGAATCTCGGCTTCCTCGAGCGCTTCCGCGCGCTCCTCGACGAATATCCGGCGCAGGCCGCCGTCGGCGAGGTCGGCGACTCGCAGCGCGGGCTCGAAGTGGTGGCCGCCTATACCGCCGACGGCAAGCGCGTCCACATGTGCTATTCCTTCGATTTCCTGGCGCCGGAGAAGATCAGCGCCGCCAAGGTGCGCTCGGTGCTGGAAGCCTTCAGCCGGGTCGCCAGCGACGGCTGGTCCTGCTGGGCCTTCTCCAATCATGATGTGATGCGCGTGGCCTCGCGCTGGGCCGCCAACGAGGCCGATCCGGCCGCCTATCTCAAGGTGATCTCGGCGCTGTTGATGTCGCTGCGCGGCTCGGTCTGCATCTATCAGGGCGAGGAGCTGGGCCTCGGCGAGGCCGAACTCAAGTTCGAGGACCTGCAGGACCCCTATGGCATCCGCTTCTGGCCGGAATTCAAGGGCCGCGACGGCTGCCGCACGCCGATGGTGTGGGAAGCGGCGGCCAACAATGGCGGCTTCTCGACCGCCAAGCCCTGGCTGCCAGTGCCGGGCAAGCATCTTTCGCAAGCGGTGAACGTGCAGCAGGGCGATGCGAGTTCGCTGCTCGAACACTACCGGCGCTTCCTCGCCTTCCGGCGTCAGCATCCGGCGCTGGGCAAGGGCGACATCGATTTCATCGAAAGCGGCGGCGACACCGTCGCCTTCACGCGACGCGAAGGCAACGAGCGCATCGCCTGCGTCTTCAACCTCGGCAGCAAGCCTGCCGAGGTCGATCTCGGCAAAGGCTCGCTGCAACCCTTGCCGGGACATGGCTTTTCGGGACAAGGTGGCACCGGGCCCATCCGCCTCGGCGGGTATGGCGCCTGGTTCGGGCGTATCGACTGAGTTTGCAACGGACAATCACTGGGAGGAGGAATTTATGGCCAATGTCACGCTGGACCAGGTGAAGAAATCATACGGCAACCTCAACATTCTCCACGGCATCGACCTCGACATCAAATCGGGCGAGTTCATCGTCTTTGTCGGGCCATCGGGCTGCGGCAAGTCGACTTTGCTGAGGTCGATCGCCGGCCTGGAGGAGATCACGTCCGGCGTGCTCAAGATCGACGGCGAGGTGGTGAACGACGTGCCGCCGTCGAAGCGGGGCATCGCGATGGTGTTCCAGTCCTATGCGCTCTATCCGCATATGACGGTCTACGACAACATGGCCTTCTCGATGAAGATCGGCAAAGAAAGCAAGGCCGAGATCGACAAGCGCGTGCGGCAGGCTGCCGAAATCCTGCAGCTCACCAAATATCTCGACCGGCTGCCCAAGGCGATGTCGGGCGGCCAGCGCCAACGCGTCGCCATCGGCCGAGCCATCGTGCGCAATCCGAAAGTGTTCCTGTTCGACGAGCCGCTGTCGAACCTCGACGCGGCTCTGCGCGTCGCCACCCGCATCGAGATCGCCAAGCTGAAGGAGCAGATGCCGAACACGACGATGATCTACGTCACCCACGATCAGGTCGAGGCGATGACGCTGGCGGACCGCATCGTGGTGCTGAAGGAAGGCGTTGTCGAGCAGGTCGGCACGCCGATGGAGCTCTACAAGCGGCCGGGCAACCTGTTCGTCGCCCAGTTCATCGGCTCGCCCGCCATGAACATTTTGCCGGCGAAGATCGAGAAGGCCGGCAACCCGACCGCGGTGAGCCATGTCGGCGACCGCAAGGCGACGGTGCCGATCGCAACGCCCGCCTCGGCGAACGGCGCGGCGGTGAGCTTCGGCGTGCGGCCGGAGGATCTCGCGATCGCGACCGGCGCGGATTATCTGTTCGAGGGCAAGGTGGATTATATCGAGCAGCTCGGCGAGGTTCAGCTCATCTATGTCGACATCGGTCGCGCCGACCTGCCACTGGTGGCCAAGCTACCCGGAAATGTCGAGGTCAAGCGCGGCGAGACCTTGCGGCTGAACGCCAGCGCCGGCGACCTGCACATCTTCGACGCGGACGGCCATTCCTTCACCCTGCATCGCGAGGCGGCGAAGGCCGCCTGACGCCGGCGTCCTTCTCGCCTCAGCAAATAAAAAGGGCGGCGAGCCAGGCTCGCCGCCCTTTTTTCACTACCTGCGGCGTTAGTGGCCGAACAGGTTGCGGTCGCTGCCCCGCGGAGCCGACTTCTGAACGTCATTCGATGAGTTCAGCAGCTTGTAGACCGGCGAGTCGGTGCCGACCGACGAGGTGCGGGTCGTATCGACGGCAGGGGCCGGCTGATTGACGCCGCTGTTGCCATAGTTGTCACTGCCTGCAAAAGCTGCGCCGGAGAGGGCCAGAACGGCCGCGGCGGCAAGAACGATCTTCTTCATTTCAATTACTCCTGAATTCTTAATCTGATGCATGTCGTTTCCCAAAACCGCTGCACACTTTTGGGCGACATGCATTGGGAGGCGGCGGCTGAAACCGCCGTCCGTCTCCTGTCGGCCACGCCCTCATCTCTGGATCATGGCCGGGCTCGGCTGTTAGTTATTGCCGAAGAGGTTGCGGTCGGCGCCCTGGGTGACGGGCTTCTGAGCGGCCGCTTCCGACTTCTGGGTCGAAGCCGTGTAGGACGTGTCGACCGCGGCAGCCGGCTGATTGGCGCCGGTGGAGCCGTAGTTTTCGCTACCAGCGAAGGCGCTGCCGGAAATGGCCAAAAGGGCGGCGGCAGTAAGAACAATCTTTTTCATTTTTGGTACTCCAGTATCTTTTTTTCCGTCCGTCTAGCGGCGTGTCTTGGGAATGAAATCGCGTCGTTCGGACAGCCCCGATGTGGGTAAGCCGGCTGCCGGATGCCAATCACGAAGTTGTTCCGGCTGGACCATGAATCCACATCTTGAAATTATAATAAGCATGCCTAGCAACTATTTTTTTCGTTGTTAACTCAATATGTTGTCTGATCGTCGCGCTTGGCTCACCAAGTGTATCGGAAGGCCAATGTTCACCCGTCCTGCACGCACCGTCAACAGAAACGAACCGTTCGGTTCGATTTTAGAATCTCCTAATAGTCACTTTTCTATACCGTTAACCATTTTGAGGCCGATCAGGACCCGATTCGGAGGCATTGCCGGCCGAGGCGCACCGCGGACCGACCCGCGTTGAATTCGGGTTGAACCGCTTTCGCGGAATTGCTTCAAACCCCGTAACGCTCGGTACGAATGAGCCCTGCCGGAACGCCCGCTTCGATCAGGGCTTCAGCGGCGGCCGAGACGAACGCGTTCGAGCCGCAGACGAAGGCGAGCCGGGGCGCCTTCGACAGCCGCTCCATCGCTTGCATCATCATCCGGGCATCGACGCGCCGGGAATAATCGGAGGGGCGGCGGGCCTGCTCGCGCGTCAGCGTCAGCACCAGATCGAAGCCGTCGCGGCGGTCGTCGAGGCCGATCAACTCATCGCGGAAGATGACCTCGTCCCAGACCCGTGCCGAAAACACCAGCGCGATCGGGGCGGCCGACTTTTGCAAGGTGCGGTGGCGCACCATCGCCATCAGCGGCACGACGCCGGAGCCGCCGCCAACCAGGAGGATCGGCCCGCCGTCGCTCGCCTCCCAGATGAAATGGCCGCCGAGCGGTCCGCGCAATTCGATCTCGTCGCCAACCTCCGCCACATCGTGGAAGAAAGGCGAAACCTCACCGTCGTCGAGCCGCTCGATCACGAGCTCAATGCCGGCGCCTGCCTCCGGCGCCGAGGCGATGGAATAGGAACGGCGCGCCTGATAGCCGTCCGGCGCCGTCAGCCTGACGTCGACATGCTGCCCGGCCAGATGGGTAAACGGGCGCGACGGCTGGAACCAGAAGCTGGTGACGCGCGGCGTACGCTTTTCGATGCGGGTGATCGTGGCCGCCTGCCAGGGCGACTGCAGCTGCGGTTCGGCGCTCATGGATCGCCCGAATAGCGCTGCTCGCGCCACGGGTCGCCATAGATGTGATAACCGCGCAGTTCCCAGAACCCCGGCTCGTCGCGCTCGGTGAACTGCAGACCGTTCACCCATTTGGCCGACTTCCAGAAATAGAGATGCGGCACCAGAAGCCGCGCCGGTCCGCCGTGGTCGGGGGAGATCGGCTTGCCCTCGTAAAGCAGGGCCACCATCGCCTTGCCGGTGACAAGGTCCTTGGTCGGCACATTGGTCGAATAGCCGTCGAAGGAATGCGCCAGCGTGAAGGCGCTCGGCGGCTCGATGCCAGCGTCCGCCAGGATGTCGTCGATCAGCACGCCCTGCCAGGGCGTGTTGAACTTGGTCCAAGCCGTCACGCAATGGATGTCGCGGGTCATCTTGCTCTGCGGCAGGGCGTTGAACTCGGCCCAGTTCCATTTCTTGATCGGCCGCGGTCCGTGCTTGAGCGTGAAGGACCAGTCCTCGGTGCGCACGCGCGGCGTAGGCCCTGCCGAGAGAACCGGAAAACCCTGTTCCAGATACTGTCCCGGCGGGATGCGTGCGTCTGTATCGGAAGGAGGACGCCGTCCGGAAAAGAAGCCGCGGGTGACCATCGAGACGCCTCCTGTGACCAGGCCACTTGCCGGTTTCGCGGCAGTGTTCTCGAAGATACCCTTGCGGGCAACCGAAATGTTGCGGGCAGAGCCTGCCGGAGGAGATGCCGGCAGGCTCCATGGAAGTTTTTCAGCCGGCAGCGAAAGGCACGGCGACAAATATCTGCGCGTCGCCGCGATCGACCAGCAAAAGCACCGATTTCCTGCCGGACTTGCCGGCCTCGGCGATCGCCTGGTTCGCCTGCCTTGCGCTCTTCACCGGCGTGCGGTCGACGGCGACGATGACATCGCCGGGCTCGATGCCGGAAGCGGAGGCCGCCTTGTCCGGGTTCACACGTTCGACCACGGCGCCGCGCTGGTTATCGGCCAGGTTGAGCTGCTCGCGGATGTCGGGTGTGAGGTCCGTCAAGCCAAGGCCGAGCGACGGCACGCGCAGGCCCTGTTCGGCCGATGGCTTGCCGCCTTCGTCATTCGACGCGGTCTTCTGGTCGTCGGTGTTGCGGCCGACATCGGCCGAAATTTGCATCGCCTTGCCGTTGCGCCAGACATTCAGCGTTTCCTTGTTGCCGGGCGAGACGTCGGCGACGGCGCGCGACAGGTCCTTGGGATCCTTGATCTCCTGGCCAGCGAAACCGGTGATGACATCGCCTGTCTCGATGCCCGCCTTGGCCGCCGGCGACCCATCGGTGACTTGGGCGACCAGCGCGCCGCCCGGATGATCGAGGCCGATGGCGCTCGCGACATCCTGCGTGACAGGCTGGATCTGCACGCCGAGATAGCCGTATTCGATATCGCCGCCCTTCATCAGCTTGGCGACGACCTTTTGGGCCTGGTTCGACGGGATGGCGAAGCCGACACCGACGCTGCCGCCATTGGGCGAAAAGATCGCGGTGTCGATACCGACGACATTGCCCTTCACATCGACCAGAGGCCCGCCGGAATTGCCGTGGTTGATCGGCGCGTCGATCTGGATGAAGTCGTCGAACGGCCCGCTGTGCAAATCACGGCCGCGCGCCGAGACGATGCCGGCGGTGACCGTGGTGCCGATGCCGAAGGGATTGCCGATCGCCAGCACCTGATCGCCGGTCATCAGCTTGTCGGAATCGCCCCATTTGACGGTGGGCAGCGGCTTGCTCGCCTTGACCTTGAGCACCGCCAGATCGTTCTTGGCGTCGTGGCCGACGAGCTTGGCGGGAAGTTCGGTGCCGTCGTCCAGCGTCACCTTGATCGAGGTCGCGCCGTCGACGACGTGATTGTTGGTAACGATGGTGCCATCCGCACCGACGATAAAGCCGGAGCCCAAAGCCTCCTGCCGCGGCGATTGCTGCTGCGGCGGCGTCTTGGGCATCGGCATGCCCTGGTCGCCGAAGAACTGCTGGAAATACTGGTCAAAGGGCGAATTGCCGTCGAAGGGTGAGCCATCGCCCATCGGGCCAGGCTGTGCCTTCATCACGGTCGTCACGGTCACGACAGCCGGCTTGGCGGTGGCGACAACAGGCGCGAACGAGCCGTTCGGGGCGGTAATGCCGGCGACCGGCGTTTGCGTCGTCGCGACGATGTTGCTCAGGCCGGCATTGCCGGTGTTTTGCGCAAAGGAAACCACGACGGGAGAGATGATCAGCGCAGCGCCCAACAGGGCCGCGACGCGATGTCTGCGAAGAATGCTTAATGGTGACATGGTCGTTTCTGTCCGGGCGAGAGTTGATCCGGCGCCGCAGGCTCTCAAAGGGCGCGCCCGTCGGCGTGTCGACGACCGGGATTGCCTGTCTCGCCGTGCATGGCAGCCGGCCGGATCGACAGCCAAGCATCTAGTGCGCCGAATGGCCCGAATTAGGGTTTTTGGACGACCTTACGAAGATTTAATTCAGAGAGCGCTCACGAACCGCTCTCGGCGGCGCAGGTAGGAAGACGCGATTTCGCACATCCTCGCGCGGCCGAAACTCGGGCCATGGCCGCCATGGCCGATGCGTATCGGCAGGTTAAGCAGGCGCTGCATGGTGCGGCAATAGGCAGCACGGTCCGAATCCGGCAGGTCGTCGATCAGCATGCCGTCATAGATGGCGTCGCCGGCGAAGAACAGGCCGTCGGCCTCGTCGAAAAGCGCGATCGAATCCGGCGAATGTCCGGGCAGATGCAGCACGCGGAATTTCCGGTCGCCGAGATCGACGACATCGCCTTCGTCGAGCATTCGCGTCAGCGGCGCCGACGGGATCCGATAGTCGGCCGCGTTCCAGCCGGGCGCCGGCAGCTTTGATACCGCGCCGTCGAGATTGTGGAACATGTAGGCGTAGGTGACGGCATCATCCATGCCGTCGAACTGCGCCGCACTGACCTTCGGCCCCATCCTGAGCGGAAATTCATGCAGCGAGCCGACATGATCGAGATGGATATGGGTGGCGACGACGATGAGCGGCTTGCCGGCCGGCGTGTCGATCTCGGGCGCCAGCGGGCAGATGCCCATGCCGGTGTCGACCAGCAGGTCGGCGTCGCGGCCCTTCAGATGCCAGATGTTGGCGCGCACGAAATCATGCACGAACGGTTCGGTCAGCATCGTCGTCCTGGCATCGACGACAGCCTTGCCGAACCAGTCGCCCACCACGAGGTCACCCATCAGACGAAGGGCTTCCCGACCTTGTATTTTTCCGGCACCAGGCGCTTCAGATAGGCCATGCCGGCCTCGGAGAGCTGATTGACATCCGGCTTCATGAAATCGTCCGGCATGTGGCGTGTCTTGCCTGCCACAGCCTTCAGCGGCACCTTCTTCAGCACGGTCCTTGCGCCGTCATATTGCAGCGCCACCGAGCCGCCGCCCTCCTCGGCGACGGCAACCGCGAAGGCGCCGGCATCGAAGGCCTCCTTGGCGTCGACAGCGCTGATCGCGCCGACATAGCCGCGCGGCATGTAGCCCAGCGCGTCGACGCGCGCGCGCTTGCCCGGCAGGCCCTCGGCCAGCGCGCGTTCGAGCGCGGCCGGCAGGTCGCTGCCCGACAATTTGACATTGCCGTGCTGGTCGCGCTCGAGCTTTTCCGGCGGCACCAGGCTTTCGACCAGCGCCTTGCCGTCGGCGGTGCTGACGCCTTCCGAGACGGCGACGATGCAGCGCTTGTGGCGGTCGAGCGTCTTGCGGACATCGTCGATGAAACGTTCGGCGGAGAAGGCGCGCTCCGGCACATAGATGAGATGCGGACCGCTGTCCGCATCGAGCTGCCAGGCGGCCGCGGCGGCGGTCAGGAAGCCGGCATGCCGGCCCATGACGATGCCGACATAGATGCCGGGCAGCGCGCGGAAATCGAGATCGACGGAGAGGAAGGCGCCGGCGACGAATTCGGCCGCCGAGATGAAGCCCGGCGTGTGGTCATTCTCCTCGAGGTCGTTGTCGATGGTCTTCGGCGCGTGCACGAAGGCCATCGTGCCGGCGGCGGCGTCGGTCAGGATCTGCTGGGTGCCCGAGGTGTCATTGCCGCCGATATAGATGAAGGCGTCGGCGCCGGCCTTCTTCAGGCCATTGAGGATGACCTCGCAATAGGCCGCGTCAGGCTTGTCGCGGGTCGAGCCAAGGGCGGCGCTCGGCGTGCCGGCGATCAGCCGCAGCCGGTCTTCCGGGATGGCGGAGAGGTCGACATAATTGCCGTCGCGGATGCCGCGCACGCCATGGATCGAGCCCAGCACCTTAGCGCCGGGATGGCGTTTGCGGATCTCCAGCGTGGCGCCGACGACCGTCTGGTTGATGACGGCGGTCGGGCCGCCGCCCTGCGCGATGACGAAAGTTCCGGCCATGCTCTTCTTCTCCCAAGGCGAAGGTTTTCAGGGCACCTTCGCCTGTCTTGCGGCATCGCGCAACGGAAGAAACGGGAGCATGATCCCGAAAAAGTGGCGGCCGCATAGGCCGCCCGAAAAGATCAGACGACGACAACCGGGTTCTTCTTCGACACGCGGTTGTAGAGGTCGATGATGTCCTGGTTGATCAGGCGCACGCAGCCCGACGACATCGCCTGGCCGATGCTCCACCATTCCGGCGAGCCGTGGATGCGGTAACCGGTGTCCTTGCCGTTCTGGTAGATGTAGAGCGCCCGCGCTCCCAGCGGATTGGTGAGGCCGCCGGGCTGGCCACCCTGCCATTTCACCAGCTCCGGCTTGCGCTGGACCATTTCCGGCGGCGGCGTCCAGACCGGCCATTCGCGGCCATACTGGATGTTGGCGCGGCCCGACCAGCGGAAGCCGTCCTTGCCTATGCCGACGCCGTAGCGGATGGCGTCGCCGCCCGGCTGGACCAGATAGAGCATGCGCTCCTGCAGATGGACGACGATGGTGCCAGGCGCCTCGCCGGTCTTGTCGACGACGATCTGGCGGCGGAATTCCGGCTTGACCTTCTGCCAGGGCACGGCAGGCACCTGGAAGCCACCATCGGCCAGCGAAGCATACATCACGTCCGGGCCGGTGATGTTCTTATCAACGCTAATCGCCGGGCGGATCGGGTGCACCGAGCCGGTCGTGGTATCGTCGAGCTGCAATTGCGGCAGATCGAGCGTCTCGGTGGTGCTGCAGCCGGCCATGCCGAGCAGCGCCATGGCGCCCATGCCGGAAAGCACGGCGCGGCGCGAGAGTGGAATTTCGGTTTCGACGGTTTCGCCGTTCGAAGGCGGCGTCAGACTTTGCGGCAACTCGCGCATACACCAAACCCTACGCTGTCGGCGGGAAGCACGGTCCGGCCGAATGGCAGGCATTTTCGCCATTCATGGTTGAAAAAGCGTGAAAGACCCCAAACCGAGCTTAACCCTAACAGGCCGTTACTTCGCCGGAGGAGCCTGGCCAGTCGGCGCTGAGGATTTTCTCCATGACCTCTTTACAATCGCGACGGCCCCGGGATTTATCCTGTTCTTTGCGCTCAAGGAGTAAGGAAATGTCCTTCGAAAACTGGGCTGCCTTTGCCGCCGCCTCCACCATCCTTCTCGTCATTCCAGGCCCGACGATCCTCTTGGTCGTCTCCTATGCGCTGGGCCAGGGCTGGCGCACGGCGCTGCCGATGGCGGTCGGCGTCGCGCTCGGCGACTTCACCGCCATGACGCTGTCGATGCTCGGCATCGGCGCGCTGCTCGCGGCTTCGGCCACGGTGTTCACGGTGCTCAAGGTGATCGGCGCCGGCTATCTGATCTATCTCGGCATCAAACTGTTCCGCGCCGGCGGCGCGCTGAAGGCCGAGCCGCGCACCGACGCGGTGTCGGCGGCAAGAATGATGGCGCATGCCTGGCTGGTCACCGCGCTCAACCCGAAGAGCATCACCTTCTTCGTCGCCTTCCTTCCGCAGTTCCTCGACCGGCACGCCGATTTCTGGACGCAGATGCTGATCTTTGAAGCGACCTTCCTGGCGCTCGCCTTCAGCAACGCCTTCGGCTATGCGCTGATCGCGTCCAGGGCACGCGCCATCGTGCGCAACCCGAAGGCGATCCGCATCTTCAACCGCACCGGCGGGACATTGCTGGTCGGCGCCGGCATCGCCACGGTGGCGATGCGCTCGGGGAATTGAGGCGGTGCGCATAGCGCGGTAGGCAAGAAGGCCTGTCGCTACGGTTGGCGGGTTGGTTGGCGATGATCTAGGATTGGGCTCCGAACAGCAAATTCGCGACCCATCGAAGGACCCTCAATGGCGCTGAAGGACGCATTCGGCCTGACTTACTCGGGCGCGACCGAAGCCGGGTTTTCGTCCTACGCCAGAGCCGTCCGTGAGCTGCAGTGCTTCATCGGCGACCCGGTCGCTGCAATCGACCGCGCCATCGCCGACGATCCCGGCTTCGTGATGGCGCATGTGTTCAAGGGCTATCTGTTCGGCCTGGCCACCGAGCGGGAGGCCATGGCTGTCGCGCAATCATGCCATGCGGCGGCGCTGCCGCTTGCCGGCACCACGCGCGAACGGGCGCATGTCGCGACGCTTGGCCATCTCGCCAATGGGCGCTGGCATGAGGCCGCCCGCATCCTCGAGGATATCGCGATCGACGACCCGCTCGACGCGCTGGCGCTGCAGGTAGGACACCAGATCGACTTCTTCACCGGCAATGCCCGCATGCTGCGCGACCGCATCGGCCGGGCACTGCCGGCCTGGCAAAAGGATATGCCTGGCTATCACGCCGTTCTCGGCATGCAGGCCTTCGGACTGGAAGAGATGGGCGACTATGCGCGCGCCGAAAGCTTCGGCCGGCGAGCGATCGCGATCGAGCCGCGCGACGGCTGGGCGCAGCACGCGGTCGCGCATGTCATGGAGATGCAGAGCCGGCAAAGAGACGGCATCGCCTGGATGCGCGCCAACCCGGAGGCATGGACCAGGGACAGCTTCCTCAAGATCCACAATTGGTGGCATCTGGCGCTGTTCCACTACGACCTCGGCGAAACGGACGAGGTGCTGGCGCTCTATGACGGGCCGATCTACGGCGACCGCTCGACGCTGGCGCTCAACATGGTCGATGCCTCGGCGATCCTGTGGCGTCTCCATCTCGGCGGCATCGATGTCGGCGACCGCTGGCAGGCGCTGGCCGCGAACTGGATGCCGAAGGCCGCCGCCGGCAATTATGCCTTCAACGACGCGCATGCGATGATGGCCTTTGTCGGCGCCGGGCTGGAAGGGCCGGCGCAGACCTTGATCGAAGCGCAGCGCGAAGCGATGCATGGCGACGACGACAACGCCGCCTTCACGCGTGACGTCGGCCATCCCTTGACCCTGGCCGTCAAGGCATTCGGCGAGGGCAACTACACCGAAACCGTGCGCCTGATCAGGCCGATCCGCTCGATCGCGCACCGCTTCGGCGGCAGCCACGCGCAGCGCGACGTGATCGACCTGACGCTGATCGAGGCTGCACTGCGCGCCGGTGATGGCGCGCTGGCGCGGGCGTTGACCGCCGAGCGCCGGCTGGCGCGGCCGGAGGGCCCGCTGTCGGCGCTGCTCTCGCGACGCGCGGCCGATTTGTCGGAGAATTGACCCGAGGCGGATCTTGGCATAAGAACTGGCCAAGCCAGATTTTTTCGAGATCCGAAAAAATTAATGGCAGTGGGAGGAAATCATGTATCTCGGCCTCGACCTGGGCACATCAGGCGTCAAGGCGCTGCTGATCGATGATCGCCAGAACGTCGTCGGCTCCGGCCATGGCTCACTCGATGTGTCGCGGCCGCATCCCGGCTGGTCCGAGCAGGATCCCGCGCATTGGATCGAAGCCTGCGAGGCAGCGATCGCCGACCTCAGGGCTTCCCATCCGAAGGAACTCGCGGCCGTCAAAGGCATCGGCCTTTCCGGCCAGATGCATGGCGCGACCCTGCTCGACGCTTCCGACAAGGTGCTGCGCCCGTGCATCCTGTGGAACGACACGCGCAGCCATGTCGAGGCGGCCGCGCTCGACGCCGACCCGCGCTTCCGCAAGTTCACCGGCAACATCGTCTTCCCCGGTTTCACGGCGCCGAAGCTTGCGTGGGTGAAGAACAACGAGCCGGCAATCTTCGCCAAGGTCGCCAAGGTGCTTCTGCCCAAGGACTATCTGCGGCTTTGGCTGACCGGCGAGCATATTTCCGAAATGTCGGACTCCGCCGGCACCTCCTGGCTCGATGTCGGGAAGCGGCGCTGGGCGCCCGAATTGCTGGCGGCGACATCGCTCGATGAGAAGCACATGCCCTCGCTCGTCGAAGGCACGGCGAAGGCCGGCGCCCTGCGCGGCGAGCTCGCCTCGAAATGGGGAATTGGGGCCGGCATTCCGGTTGCCGGCGGCGCCGGCGACAATGCGGCCTCGGCCTGCGGCATGGGCACGGTCGGCGCCGGCAACGCTTTCGTGTCGCTCGGCACGTCGGGCGTGCTCTTCGCGGCTAACGCGTCCTATCTGCCCAATCCGGAAAGCGCGGTGCATACGTTCTGCCACGCGCTGCCCAACACCTGGCACCAGATGGGCGTCATCCTGTCGGCCACCGATTCGCTCAACTGGCTGTCGGAGATCACCGGCAAAGGCGCCGGCGAGCTGACCGGCGAGCTCGGTGAGACACTCAAGGCGCCGACAGGCGTCACCTTCCTGCCTTATCTGTCCGGCGAGCGCACGCCGCACAATGATTCCGCCATTCGTGGCTCCTTCACCGGCCTCGCGCATGAGTCGAGCCGGGCCGTATTGACCCAGGCCGTGCTCGAAGGCGTCGCCTTCGCCTTCCGCGACAGCCTCGAAGCGCTGAAGAAGGCCGGCACGACGCTGACCCGAGTGACCGCAATCGGCGGCGGCTCGCGCTCGCGCTACTGGCTGAAGGCGATCGCCACCGCATTGCAGGTGCCGGTCGACATTCCGGCCGACGGCGATTTCGGCGCCGCTTTCGGCGCCGCGCGACTCGGCCTGATCGCCGCGTTGGGCGCCGATCCGCACGCCGTCTGCACCGCGCCGGCGACCGATGCGACGATCGAGCCGGATGCCGGGCTCGGCGGTGCCTTCGCCGATGCCTATCAGCGCTACCGCGCGCTCTATCCGGCGATCAGGGGCGTAACCGCGTGAGGCAAGGATTAACCCATCACCCTTTTCCGGGCGTTGGCGCTGCCCCTCACCTGCCTGCCGGCATCCTCTCCCCGTATAGGAACGGGGAGAGGGGCGCGGTCATCGCCGATTTCGCCAATCGCCAGCGTTGCAGGAAGGGCGCCGAGGCTGCGGCCAACTCCCTTCTCCCCGTCACTATAGGGGGAGAGGATGCCGGCAGGCGGATGAGGGGCGGCGCCGACCTTAGCAATTGGCGTTCTCCACCGCACTTTGACGAAGCTATCTCACTGCGCCGGCACCTTGTCGAGGAAGCCGGTGACGCTCTTCAGGCGGCCGTTCTCGATGACGCCGATATCGGTGCCCTCGATGAGGGATTCTGCGCCTTCGGGCCCCAGATTCCACGAGAAGCGGATGCGGTCGGCGAAACCGTCCGGCTCACCCTTCAGCGAGAAACGGAAGCCGGCGAAACGCTGCTGGACGCTATCGATCAGCGCAGCGACGCCTTCGTGGCCATCGCCCTGCATGACCGGATCGCGATAGCTGACGTCGCTGGTGAAAGCAGCCACGAGCAAGGCCTTGCGGCGCACCGCATCGCTCTCGTTCCAGGCGGTGATGTAGTTCCGGGCGATCGTGTTGAGGTCGGTCATTGTCTTCATCCTTGGTTGGATCGTTTCGACATGACCCTTTTCGCCCCACAGACGAGCGAAACCAATTACGCCTGAGGTAATCGGGCGGAAGCATTCGGAGAGAAAGGAAGCCATGAGCAGCGGATTTTTCGGCGACATCAAGAAGATCAAATATGAGGGGCCGGATTCGACCAATCCGCTGGCTTACCGTTACTACAATCCGGACGAGATCGTCGGCGGCAAGCGGCTGGAAGACCATCTGCGCTTCGCCGTCGCCTATTGGCATTCCTTCGCCTGGCAAGGCGGCGATCCGTTCGGCGGCCAGACCTTCGACCGCCCCTGGTTCGCCAAGCCCGGCGGTGTCGACTCGATGGAGCTGGCCAAGCTCAAGGCCGACGTCGCCTTCGAGATGTTTTCGCTGCTCGGCGTCCCCTATTTCTGCTTCCATGACGCCGACGTGCGCCCGGAAGGCAAGGACTTTTCCGAGAGTGCCGCGCGCATCGACGAGATCGCCGATTATTTTTCGGCCAAGATGAAACAGACCGGGGTCAAGCTGCTCTGGGGCACGGCGAACATGTTCTCGCACCGCCGGTTCATGGCGGGCGCGGCCACCAATCCCGATCCGGACGTGTTCGCCTATGCGGCGGCTACGGTGAAGAGCTGCATCGACGTCACCAAGCGGCTGAAGGGCGAGAACTACGTGCTGTGGGGCGGGCGCGAAGGTTATGAGACGTTGCTCAACACCGACCTTGCGCGCGAGCAGGAGCAGGCCGGCCGCTTCCTCAACCTCGTCGTCGATTACAAGCACAAAATAGGCTTCAAGGGCACGATCCTGATCGAGCCGAAGCCGCAGGAGCCGACCAAGCACCAGTACGACTACGATGTCGCCACCGTTTACGGCTTCCTCAAGCGCTTCGGGCTGGAGAAGGAGGTCAAGCTCAACATCGAGCAGGGTCACGCTATCCTTGCCGGCCATTCCTTCGAGCACGAGCTGGCTTTGGCCAATGCGCTCGGCATCTTCGGCTCGATCGACATGAACCGCAACGACTACCAGTCCGGCTGGGACACCGACCAGTTCCCCAACAACGTGCCGGAAATGGCCTTGGCCTACTACCAGATCCTGCTGGGCGGCGGCTTCAAGACCGGCGGCACCAATTTCGACGCCAAGCTCAGGCGCCAGTCGCTCGACCCGGAGGATCTCTTGATCGGCCATATCGGCGGCATGGATGCCTGCGCGCGCGGCCTCAAGGCGGCGGCGAAGATGATCGAGGACAAGGCGCTGTCGGCTCCGCTCGCCGAGCGCTATGCCGGCTGGAACACGGCCGAAGGCAAGGCGATGCTTTCCGGCAAGCGCACGCTGGAAGAGATCGCCGAGCGCGTGGTGAAGAAGAAGATCGAACCACAGCCGCGTTCCGGCCGCCAGGAATTGCTGGAAAACATCGTCAACCGTTATGTGTGATACCGGCGGGGGTGCTTTCGCATCGGCTGAAAGCTCAGGGTAGGGACTTAAGCGCGGCGGCGATTGTGGCCAGATTGCCGTCGGTCTCGGTTGTGTCGGCCCCGGCGCCTTTCCTTGCGTTGACTGAGTCCTCACAAAGTTGTCTGGCCTCCAGCAGGATGGAGCGGTCCTTGCTCCGATCACCTATGTCCAGCAACGCACGGCACAGGCTGTCAGACGTGGCCGCGACACTCACGGTTACGTGCTGCTTCTGTTGCACTGCGAGTGCCTGACGCAGGATCGGGACCGCTTCCGCAAATCGGGAAACATCGTTTTCCCATTCGCCGGTTATGACCAGCCCGTACCCGATCGAATTTTGGATATTCGCCCATCGCTCCGGTTGTTGCTCGCGCGTGAACACCAGTTGACTATACCGCCAAGCGGCGAGCGCTGCTTTTCCGCGCTCGAGGCTTTTCGGTCCCTTCGTCCGCTTTGCATACATCCACAGTGCTTCGCCAAGAGCCGCCTGTGTCGTCGCCCAAACGAATGGCGCCCGTTCGCGAGTCGCTTCCTCTAACGCCGAGCGGTAGGCTGCGACCGCCTCCTGCAGCAAGGCTGTGTCATTTCCGTGCGCATCGAGGATGGCGAGCGCTCCACCGAGACCAGTTTGGGCCTGAGCCCAGTCGAGCGGCACGCGTTCTCGCGTCCACTCCTCCAGAACCTCACGGTATATCGGGATGGCGTTCTCAACTTGCGCCATGTCTTGTTGGCGCCGGCCCAGAGCCACCAGCGCGTTTGCGGTATTGAACCGAGCCATTGCCCATCGCAGGGGTTCTCGCTCCCGGGTCCATTCTTGTAGCGATGCGTTAAAGGCGGTGATCGCCTCGTCGAGCCGAGATGTGCCGGCTTCGTGATTGCTGAGGGACACAAGCGCGCTGCCAAGGTTGTTCTGTGTAGTCGCCCAGTCGAACGGCGCCCGTTCGCGAGTCAACTCCTGCAGCGCCGCGCGGTAGGCAGTGACCGCTGCCTCGAGGCTTGCTGCGTTATCGCCGTGCTCGCCAAGTGCCCGAAGCGCATTGCCGAGACTGCTCTGCGCCGCGCCCCAGCGCATGGGTACGCGTTCACGTGTCCATTCCCCTAACACTTGAGTGAAGGCCGCGACCGCTTCTTTCAGACGAACCGCGTCGTTCTCGCGTTCGCCGAGCACCCAGTACGTCAGCCCGAGATTGTCCTCGGCCCTCGCCCAATCTAGAGGCGTCCGCTCACGAGTCCATTCCTGGAGCGCCGCGCGGGAAGCAGCAACTGCCTGTTCCAAGTTCGCCGTCCCGCCTGCGCGCGCACCAAGGCTCCTAAGTACAACGCCGAGATTGTTCTGTGTCTGCGCCCAGGCAAATGGCGCCCGCTCCCGCGTTTCCACCTCCAGCGCCGCCCGGAATGCAACGACTGCTTCTTCCAAGCGGTCTGTCCCGCCGCTATGCTCGCCGATGGCCCAGGATGCGATGCCGAGATTGCTCTGTGTCTGCGCCCAGTCGAGCGGAACCCGTTCGCGGGTCCTTTCTTCCAGCGCCGCCCGGTAGGCAACCACGGCCTCCTCCAAATGCGCCGTGCCGCTCTCGCGCTCGCCGAGAGCGAAAAGCGACACCCCAAGATCGTTCTGCGTTGTTGCCCAGTCGAGCGGCAATTCCGACCTTGGGGTGAAATCTAGCAGACGCCGTTCTCGTGCAACCGCTGTCTCACCCGCCGAGTTGTCTCCATACTCCTCTCCTTGATGGTACCACGCCGAAGCTTCCCGCCGAAGATAATCACGACGCTGCTCTGAATAGGCTTGCCCCTCTGGAATCGCGCTCGCCGCATTCGCGAAGTGTTTCGCTGCCTCCGGATAGCGCAGGCGTCCGAGCGCCAGGTCGCCTCGGTTGGCAAGCGTGGTTGCACGGTTTGCCGCAAGCTTGTCTTGGGCCTCGGCCTGTTTGTCATCGATATCGGCAAGCAGTGCGTCTGCCTTGTCAAGTTCGCCGGCTTTGGTCGCCGCCTCGGCCTGGCGCTTAAGCGAAATCACTTCCAGCGTGTCGCCTGGCTGCGCCGCAGCTATCGACTGCAGGTCTTTGAACTTTGTCGCAATCTCGGCCAATTTTCTCGCAAGCTGCTCGGAGGGGACGTTCGTCTCCCCCAGGATTTCGAAAGCGGCCCGTATCTGGCCGTTTGTCAGATCGAGCGCTTGCCGGACATTGTCGACAGTTTGCCTGCGTTCGTCGGCCAACTCCTGAAGCGTTTTGTTCGTATCCTGATAGGCCTTCCTGGCTTCCGAGAACTCCTTGACGATCGCCGCCAAGACTTCCGGCGGGACACCGCAGACGTTGGAGATCTGGCTGGCGTTGACCGAGCCGGCAATCGCGACCGCGCAGTTCTGGGCCTCTGTGTCGCCGAGCGCCTCCGCTGGGGTAGGCGACCAACCCTCGAGGAAGAACGTCAACGCGACTGCTGTAGCGGTAATCCGCATGGCGATGCCCTACTTCGTCGTGTCACCGCCACCCTTGTTTTCGACCGTAGATCCCCCAGAAATATCGCCGCCTACGGCAATGCTGCCGTGATCAGCAGACGCAGCTTTTGCCAAACCTTGGCCGGAGTAGACCCAAGCAGCGATGCCCACAACAGCCACCGACCACACCGCGATGACAATCAGTCTCAGAAGCCTATAGGCCTCGGCCGGCGGCAGTTTGGGGAAGATTTTTTTACGGATAATCTCGCGGAAAAGGAGGAGGAATACCCCCAACGCAAGACCACCGATTCCGGCTACTTGCCCAACAGCCTTCAGCACTGCGGCATCCATAGTCCGCTCCGATGCTAACCCCAACAGCTTTCGCTACGCGAAGAATACACTGCAGTCTGTGAAGCAGACCACAAAACATCAAACAATTGTCGCAATCAAGCCAGGATGCCATGGCGCGAAGTTTCACCCACGATCTGGCCGGATATCTGCTGCTGAAAGCTGCCGCTACTCTGCCTTCCGCGGAGGGGGCAGGATCAACCCGAGACAGGCGACGCTTTCACCACCGTCCTATCAAAAGGCGACTGGAGACACCTCCAACCTTGACTGAACCGGTGCGCGAACCAGCTTTGCGCCGGAGTGACGCCGACAAGGTTCTGCCCCGCGCTGCCCCTCAATCGCCCCGCTCTTGCCTTCAAACAGCCGTCACGGACTTCCTATAGTGTGGACATGCGGCGGGAAGGAAAGAAGGAGGCGAAACGTATGCAGCACGAGCGCGAAATCGACGCCATGCTCTCTCCCAGCGAGGCTGGTTCGATCATCGATCGGCTGATGGCGCTGCCGTATTCGAAAGACGGCGCCCGCAAGACAAATGAATGGGATCGCGCGGTCGCCGCGCGGCTCGAAACGGCGCTTGTCAGGAGCATGCGCTCGCGCATCGTCGGCGAAGGCCGAGACGCAGCCTGATTCTTCCGTCACTGATTCTTCCGTGGCCTGATTCTTCCTTGGCCCGATTTTTCCTTGGTTTGACGAACGGAGACCGTTTCTCCATCCTGCATCGATGATACGCACGGTGCTGCTCGATCTTCTGGGTGTCGTCTATGATGGCGACACCCCGATAACAGGCGCGGTCGCGGCCATCGAGCGTCTGCGCGACGCAGACTTGCCGCTTCGTTTTGTCAGCAACACGACACGCGCGCCCCGCAGCGCAATCATCGCCCAGCTTGCCGGGATGGGTATCAAGGTAGAGGACGAGGAATTGCTGACGCCGGCGCGTGCCGCGGTCGAATGGCTGCGCAAGCATGGCCGCCGGCCGCATCTGCTCGTCCATCCCGACCTCGAGGTCGAGTTCTCCGGGCTGCAAGGTGGAAGCGGACGCGCCGTCGTCGTCGGCGATGCCGGCGAGGCCTTCGACCACGCCAGTCTCAACCGCGCTTTCCGCGAACTCGTCGTCGGCGCCGATTTCGTGGCGCTCGCCATCAACCGCACCTTCAAAGATGCCGACGGCTTGCTCAGCCTCGACACCGGCGCCTTCGTCGCGGCGCTGGAATTCGCCAGTGGCCGAAGCCCTGTCGTGCTCGGCAAGCCATCGCCGGATTTCTTCCTTTCGGCGCTTTCCGGTTTGAACTGCCCGGCGGCGGATGCGGTCATGGTCGGCGACGATGCGGAGAGCGATATTGCCGGCGCGCTCAGCGCCGGGCTCGGCGCGGCGCTGCTCGTGCGGACGGGCAAGTACCGCGCGGGCGATGAAACACGCTTCGAGCCGCCTCCGACTGCGATCGTCGACGATCTCGCGGCGGCGACCGACTGGATAGTCAGCCGCGCCTCAGCCTGACCGGCGCTTCGCCGAAAGCCCGGGAAAAAGCTCTGGAGAATGCCGGGGCGGAGGAAAAGCCGGTTCGCCCCGCAATGTCGGCCATGGCAATACGCGTGTCGACCACCAGCCGGCGGGCGGCGCTGAGCCGCAGCCTCAGATAGTAAGCGCCAGGCGTCTCGCCGATCGACTTGCGAAAAATGCTTTCCAGTGTCCGCGCCGTCACGCCGGCGCGCTTGGCCACCGCGTCGATGGTCAGCGGCTGGTCGACATGCGCTTCCATCAGCCGGATCGCCTGCGCCAACCTTGGATCATAGCCGTCGAGCCTGCCGAGCGAGACCAGCGGCTGCGCGTCGGTCGCGGCGCGCGCCTGGTCGTAGATGAAGACGCTCGCCACGTCGAGCGCTGTGGCCATGCCGAGCCGGGTGCGGACCAGATGCAGCATCAGGTCGAAGGTCGGCGAAGCGCCGCCGGAGGTGAAGACCGGCCCGTCGATGACATAGCGGTCCGGCCGCACGTCGACGCCGGGAAAAGCAGCGGAGAAATCCTCCATATCTTCCCAATGGGTTGTGGCGCTGCGGCCTTCGAGCAGGCCGGCGCGGGCCACCAGCCAGGTGCCGGCCTCGACGCCGCCGCACGCGCGGGCCGCACGCGCCGCCCTCCGCAAACCCGCAAGCAATGCCGAAGTGGCATAGTTCTGCGTGCCGAAGCCGGCGACGACGACCAACATGTCGGTGGGCTCGGCCGCGTCGAAGCGGCCGCTGACCGCGACCGGCAGGCCGCAAGTCGTCACCGGCGCCTCTCCGGTGACCGAGACCAGCTTGAAGTCGAACAATGTCTCGCCGGAGATGCGGTTGGCGGCGCGCAGCGGGTCGACCGCCGAGGCCACGCACATGATCGACGAGCCCGAGAACACCAGGAACGTCACCTTGAGCGTTTCGCGTTCGGCGCGAAAGATCGTCGGCTTTTCGCTTTTAGTCATGAGGCCTTCGTAAAACGCAAAACAGTTTCCGGCAAGTCGGGCATTGTTGGTCAGCTTCGGCGCATGTCGTCATACCAAAGCCGGTTTCCGACTTTTTGGTCGACATGGATGGCTGATTTAATTTGGGAGGAAAGACGATGCCGCTCGCGATGAACCGTGAGGTCTTCATTACCTGTGCCGTGACCGGATCCGGCGGCACGCAGGACCGCAGCCCGAATGTGCCGCGCTCCCCCAAGCAGATCGCCGATTCGGCGATCGAGGCCGCCAAGGCGGGTGCCGCAATCGTCCATTGCCATGTGCGCGACCCCGAGACCGGCAAGCCCAGGCGCGACGTGCATCTCTACCGCGAAGTGACCGAGCGCATCCGCGAGGCAAATGTCGACGTGGTGCTCAACCTCACCGCCGGCATGGGCGGCGACATGGTGTTCGGCTCGCCCGAGGCGCCGCTGCCGTTGAATGAAAAAGGCACCGACATGGGCGGCGCCACCAACCGCATGGAGCATGTGCGCCAGTGCCTGCCGGAGATCTGCACGCTGGATTGCGGCACGATGAATTTTGCCGAGGCCGACTATGTGATGACCAACACGCCCGGCATGCTGCGCGCCATGGGCGGCATGATGACGGCGTTGGGCGTAAAGCCCGAGATCGAGGCCTTCGATACGGGACATCTGTGGTTCGCCAAGCAGCTGGTCGAGGAGAAGGTGCTGAACCCCGATGCGCTGGTGCAGCTCTGCATGGGCGTGCCGTGGGGCGCGCCGGACGACCTCAACACCTTCATGGCAATGGTCAACAACGTGCCGTCAACCTGGAACTGGTCGGCCTTCTCGATCGGCCGCAACCAGATGGCCTATGTCGCGGCCGCAGTGCTCGCCGGCGGCAATGTCCGCGTCGGCCTGGAGGACAATCTCTGGCTGGACAAAGGCGTTTTGGCCACCAATGCGCAGCTCGTCGAGCGCGCCGCCAGCATCGTGACCAATCTCGGCGCGCGCGTGCTTGGGCCCGAGGAAGTGCGTAAGAAGCTCAACCTTACCAAGCGGGCGCCGATCGCCGCGTGATTCGGGGGGTCGGATATGACAACCGTCAAATTCACGGCGATGAAGGACGGCGACAGGCAAGACTATGAATTCCTGACCGCGCACGAGATCGACTATGCCGCCAGGACCGGCGACCGGCTGCTCGATGCACTCGTGCAGCTCGACGAGGGCCTTTCCGGCTACAAGATCACCCGGCTCGGCCACTCGCTGCAGGCCGCGACGCGTGCCTGGCACGACGGCGCCGACAGCGACTGGCTGGTCTCCGCGCTGCTGCACGACATCGGCGATATCTACGCGCCCTACAACCATGACGAATATGCCGCGACGATCCTGAAGCCGTTCGTGCGCGAGCAATGCACCTGGGTGGTGGAGAAGCACGGCGATTTCCAGCGCCTCTATTACGCGCATCATCTCGGCGGCAACCGCCATGCCCGCGACCGCTTCGCAGGCCACCTTTATTTCGACGACTGCGACCAGTTCTGCGAGCGCTGGGACCAGTCGAGCTTCGATCCCGACTACGACACGCTGCCGATCGAATTCTTCCGGCCTTTCGTGCTCGACGTCTTCGCGCGCAAGGCCTACGACCCGGCGGTGATCCGCGCCGGCGAGCGCGTGCCGCTTACCGATCCCGAAACAGCCAGGACAAGAACCGGAGCCTGATCATGAGCATCATCAACAAGGCGGCCGCCATCGGCGGCGGTGTCATCGGCGCCGGCTGGGTGGCGCGGCTGCTCTTGAACGGCATCGACGTGTCGATCTTCGATCCCGATCCCGAAGCATCACGCAAGGTGGGCGAAGTGATGAAGGGCGCGCGCCGCGCCTACAAGCAGATGCTGCCCGGCGGCCTGCCCAAGGAAGGCAAGCTCACCTTCGCCAAGACGATCGCCGAGGCGGTCGCCGATGCCGACTTCATCCAGGAAAGCGTGCCGGAGCGGCTCGACCTCAAGCACAAAGTGCTGGCCGAGATCGACCTGCACGCACCGGCCAACGCCATCGTCGGCTCCTCGACCTCCGGCATCAAGCCGACCGACATGCAGGTGGCGATGAAGAAGCATCCGGAGCGGCTGGTCGTCGGCCACCCGTTCAACCCGGTCTACCTTTTGCCGCTGGTCGAGATCGTTGGCGGCCTGCAGACCTTCCCGGAGGCGATCGAAGTCGCCAAGGAACTTTACGCCTCGATCGGCATGAAGCCGGTGGTGGTGCGCAAGGAGATCGAGGCCTTCGTCGGCGATCGCCTCTTGGAAGCGGCCTGGCGCGAGGCGCTGTGGCTGGTCAAGGACGGCATCTGCACCGTCGAGGAACTCGACGACATCATGCGCTATTCCTTCGGCCTGCGCTGGGCGCAGATGGGCATGTTCCAGGTCTACCGCGTCGCCGGCGGCGAGGCCGGCATGCGCCACTTCATGGCGCAGTTCGGGCCCTGCCTGAAATGGCCGTGGACCAAACTGATGGATGTGCCCGAATTCAACGACGAGCTGGTCGATCTGATCGCCACGCAGTCGGACGAGCAAGCGAACGGCCTGTCGATCCGCGAGCTGGAAAAGATCCGCGACGACAATCTGGTCGCGATCATGGAGGCGCTGTCGAAGCAGAACAAGGGCAAGGGCTGGGGCGCCGGCGCGCTGCACAAGGACTATACCAAGCAGCTCGCCAAACTGGCGGCGAAGAAGCCGACCCCAGCCAAGGCTACCGCAACGGCCAAGGCGGCCAAGCCGGCGAAGAAGGCCGCGAAGCCGGCAAAGGCTGAGAAGGCGAAGAAGAGCAAGAAGAAGGGCTGAGGCGATGCATTTCGGTCTTTCCGAGGAACAAAAGCTCATCGTCGAGACGACGCGCGCCTTCGTCGAGAACGAGCTTTACCCGCATGAGCGCGAGGTGGAGCGCACCGGCGTGCTGCGCCGCGAGCTGATCGATGAGATCAAGGCCAAGGCGATCGCGGCCGGGCTCTACGCCGCTAACATGCCGGCCGATGTCGGCGGCGCCGGCCTCGATACGGTAAGTTGGCTGCTCTACGAGAAGGAGCTTGGCCGCGCCAATTACGCGCTGCACTGGACTTGTGTCGCGCGTCCATCCAACATCCTGCTCGCCGGCACGCCGGAGCAACGCGAAAAGTACCTCTTCCCATGCATCCGCGGCGAGAAGTGGGACTGCCTGGCGATGACGGAGCCGGGCGCCGGTTCCGACCTGCGCGGCATGAAGGCGACCGCCGTTCAGGACGGCTCGGACTGGGTGCTCAATGGCACCAAGCATTTCATCAGCCATGCCGATATTGCCGATTTCGCGATTTGTTTCATGGCCTCGGGCGAAGAGGATTCGCCGCGCGGCAAGCGCAAGAAGATCACCGCCTTCTTCGTCGACAAGGGCACCAAGGGTTTTTCGGTGCGCGACGGCTACCGCAATGTCTCGCATCGCGGCTACACCAACTCGATCCTTGAATTCGACGATTGCCGGCTGCCGGCGAGCCAGATCCTGGGAGAGGTGCACAAGGGCTTCGAGGTCGCGAATTCCTGGCTTGGCGCCACGCGCCTGCAAGTCGGCGCCACCTGCCTCGGCCGTGCCGAGCGCGCGCTTTCGCATGCCATCGAATTTGCCGCGCAGCGCCAGCAATTCGGCCAGCAGATCGGCAAGTTCCAGGGCGTGTCCTTCAAGCTCGCCGACATGGCGACGGAGCTGAAGGCCGCCGACCTGATGGTGTTCGAAGCCGGCTGGAAGTACGATCAGGGCACCGTCACAGATCAGGACATGGCGATGGCCAAGCTGAAGGCCACCGAGATGCTCGCCTTCGTGGCAGACGAAGCCATCCAGATCCATGGCGGCATGGGGCTGATGGACGACCTGCCGCTGGAGCGCATCTGGCGCGACGCGCGCGTCGAGCGCATCTGGGAAGGCACTTCAGAGATTCAGCGACATATTATTTCGCGGGCGTTGCTGCGCCCGTTCGGCGCTTAGAGCATGATCGCCACAAGCCGGGATCCGGTTTTTGGAAGAGATCGCGCTCAAACGAAAAGATGACCATGCATAAACTCGAACGTCTCCTGCGCCCGAAATCGATCGCCGTGTTCGGCGGGGCGCAGGCCGCCGCCGTCGTGGCGCAATCGATCAAGATGGGCTTTGCCGGCGAGATCTGGCCGGTGCACCCCAGCAAGGACGAGGTCGCCGGCCGCAAGGCCTATCGCTCCGTCGCCGATCTGCCCGGAGCGCCCGATGCTGCCTTCGTCGGCGTCAACCGTCACCTCACCATCGAGGTCGTCAAGGCGCTGGCCGAACGTGGCGCCGGCGGCGCCGTCTGCTTCGCGGCGGGCTTCCTCGAGACCGAGGCCTATGACGAGGACGGCGAGCGGCTGCAGGCGGAGCTCGTCGCCGCCGCGGGCCAGATGCCGATCATCGGTCCGAACTGCTACGGCCTGATCAACTATGCCGACGGCGCGCTGCTCTGGCCCGACCAGCACGGCGGCATAAGATTGGCTGAAGGCGGCAGGGGCGTCGCCATCATCACGCAGTCGTCCAACATCGCCATCAACATGACGATGCAGAAGCGCGGCCTGCCGATCGCCTTCCTGATGACGGCCGGCAACCAGGCGCAGACCGGCCTTTCCGAAATGGCGCTCGGGCTGATCGAGGACGAGCGCGTCACCTCGCTTGGCCTGCATATCGAGGCTTTCGACTCCGTGGCCGGCTTCGAGCGACTGGCTGCCAGGGCGCGTGAGCTGAAGAAGCCGATCATCGCCATGAAGGTCGGCCGTTCGGAGCAGGCGCGGCAGGCGACGGTGTCGCACACCGCCTCGCTGGCCGGTTCCGATGCCGCCTCGGGCGCCTTCCTGAAGCGGCTGGGCATTGCGCGCGTCGATTCCATCCCGGCCTTCATCGAGGCGCTGAAGCTCTTGCACATCACCGGGCCGCTGCCGGGCTACAAGCTGTCGTCGATGAGCTGCTCGGGCGGCGAGGCTTCAGTGATGGCCGACAGCGCCGAAGGGCGCTGGGTGCATTTCCCGACGCTGAGCGCCGAGCATCGCGCGCATGTGAAATCGACGCTCGGGCCACTGGTCGCGGTCGCCAATCCACTCGACTACCACACCTTCATCTGGAACAACGAGCCGGCGATGACGGCCACCTTCACCGCCATGGTGTCGGGCGGCTTCGACCTCAACATGCTGGTGCTCGACTTCCCGCGCCCCGACCGCTGCTCCGACACCGACTGGTGGGCGACGCTGCGCGCCTTCGAGGCGGCGCTGAAGACCAACAGGGCGCAGGGCGCGATCGTCTCCTCGCTCCCTGAGAACCTGCCTGAGGAATACACGGCCGGGCTGATGGCGCGTGGCATGGTGCCGTTGTTCGGTATTTCCGAGGCCCTGGATGCCGCGCAGGCGGCGGCCTTCATCGGCTGGGCCTGGCGCGAGCCGCAGGCGCAGCCGGTCGACACCACGGCCGCCGGCGCGACCGATGGCGGCCACGTCACTCCCGACGAGGCCGAGGCCAAGGACAGGCTGATCAAGGCGGGCCTGCCGGTGCCGAAAGGCGAACGCGCTTCCAACGCGGTCGAGGCGGTGATCTCATCGATGGCGCTCGGCTTCCCGGTGGCGCTGAAAGCGCTGGGCGTGACCCACAAGTCGGAAGTCGGCGCGGTGCGGCTGAACCTCAAGGACGCCGAATCCGTCAGCAACGCGGCGCATGACCTTTTGCCGCTCGGCACCGGCCTCTATGCCGAGCGCATGGTGCGCGACGGCGTCGCCGAGCTGATCGTCGGCTTCACCCGCGACCCGATGTTCGGCGCGGTGATGACGCTCGGCACCGGCGGCGTGCTGGTCGAGCTGTTGCGCGACAGCGTGACCCTGATGCTGCCGGCGACGCGCGACGACATCGAAGCTGCTCTGCGTGGACTGAAGCTTTATCCGCTCTTGGAAGGCTATCGCGGCCGGCCGAAGGCCGACGCCCAGGCCGCCATCGTTGCGATTTCGGGCATTGCCGACTTCGTGCAGAAGAATGAAGGCGAGATCGAGGAACTCGACATCAACCCGCTGATCGTCTGCGCCGAAGGCAAGGGCGCCTGGATCGCCGACGCCCTGCTGGTGCTTGGAGAAAAGAAGAATGGCTGACGTCATCACCACCCGCCGCGAAGGCACCATCCTCGAAGTCACGCTCGACCGGCCGAAGGCCAACGCCATCGACCTCAAGACCTCGCGGCTGATGGGCGAGACTTTCAAGGCGTTCCGCGACGATCCGGACCTGCGCGTCGCCATCGTCAAGACCGCCGGCGACAAGTTCTTCAGCGCCGGCTGGGACCTGAAGGCGGCGGCCTCGGGCGACGCGGTCGACGGCGACTATGGCATCGGCGGCTTTGCCGGGCTGCAGGAGTTGCGCGACCTCAACAAGCCGGTGATCGCCTGCGTCAACGGCATGGCGGTGGGCGGCGGCTTCGAGCTGGCGCTGTCCTGCGACCTCATCTATGCCTCGGACCACTCCTCCTTCGCGCTGCCCGAGATCCGCGCCGGCACGCTTGCCGACGCCGCGACCATCAAGCTGCCGAAGCGCATCCCCTATCACGTCGCGATGGACCTGCTTCTCACCGGCCGCTGGATGGATGTGGCGGAGGCGCATCGCTGGGGCCTGGTCAACGAGGTGCTGCCCACGGAGAAGCTCGAGGATCGCGTCTGGGAGATCGCACGCCTGCTCGCCAGCGGCCCGCCGCTAGTCTTCGCCGCGATCAAGGAGACGGCGCGCGTCGCCGAAGCGCTGACCTTCCAGGAGGCGATGAACAAGGTGACGCGCCGGCAGCTGCCGACGGTCGATATCCTCTACGGTTCGGAGGACAATATGGAAGGGTTCCGGGCATTCGCCGAAAAGCGCGACCCTGTGTGGAAAGGGAAGTGACACTGCGAAGATGACGGCGCGTCCCACCCCCCTCTGCCCTGCCGGGCATCTCCCCCTCGAGGGGGGAGATTGGCGGATGCTTCGCCGGCGCCTCCTTAGCAACGTCGAAAATTGGCGAAAGCCGAAAAGACATCCAATCTCCCCCCTTGAGGGGGAGAAGGCCGGTCCACCCTCCGTAGCTGCAGCGCAGCTGCTGCGGAGGACGGGCAGGCCAGAGGGGGGCGCCCAGGCTCAACCTTTGCAGCCAGTCCACGCGCCATGACCGACTACAAGACCCCCATCGACGCCGAGACCTGGGCCTTCATCGAGAAGACCAATTCCTATTGCCCGCCGGATACGATCGACCACACGATTGCCCAGCAGCGTGAAATCTACGACCGGATGTGCCGCGAGTTCTTCGCCGGCTACCCACAGGGCGTGACGGCGGAAACGATGGCAATAGCCGCGCCGTGGAATAGTATCCCGATCCGCATCTATCGCAGCGCGGCGCCGGACAAGGCTGCCATGGTGCTCTATGTCCATGGCGGCGGCTTCATTCTCGGCGGGCTGGACAGCCATGACGATGTCTGCGCCGAGCTTTGCGCCCGCACAGGCTACGAAGTGGTCTCCGTCGACTACCGGCTCGCGCCGGAGCATTTGCATCCGGCCGCTTTCGACGATGTCATGAACGCCTTCGAGTGGGCGACCTCGACCTATGATTGCCCGGTCCTGCTCTGCGGCGACAGCGCCGGCGGCAATCTCTGCGCCGCCGTTGCCCATGCGACGCGCGGCCATGTGAAGAAGCCGGTCGGCCAGGTGCTGATCTATCCCAGCCTTGGCGGCGACCGCTCGCGCGGCTCCTATGTCACGCATGCCGAGGCGCCGATGCTGACGGTGCGTGATCTCGAGTTCTACAAGCATATCCGCACCGGCGGCGTGGACCGAACCGGCGACATCACCTTGTATCCGCTCGCCGATGCCGATTTCGCCTACCTGCCGCCGACCGTGCTGATCACCGCGCAATGCGACCCGCTGTCGTCCGACGGCGAGGCCTATCGCGACCGCGTCGTCGCGGCCGGCGGGCATGCATACTGGTTCGAGGAACCGGGGCTCGTGCACGGCTATTTGAGAGCCCGGCACACGGTCGGCCGGGCACGGTCGAGCTTCACCCGCATCGTCGAGGCGGTGTCGGCGCTCGGCGGGGGCGAGTGGACCTGGTGATCCTCCCTGGCGGCAAAGGCATGTGTTCCGCCCCCGCGCCTCTCATGCATTGAACCTTTCCGCGTCAGCCTGCGACTGACGGCCAGGCGCCGTTTGGCATGCGCCGGAAAGGAGCCACAATGACCAGAAACCCAGAGACTCGGGGGCCTCCGGGAGCAACAGGAGTCCGGCGCGACCATCGCCTTCGGGATGGGATCGATGTGCTGGGCTTTCGGCTGATTCCGTTGACCCTGCCAGGCAGCCGTCGTATCGTGACCAGGCGGAAAAAAGACAATTCGATCAGGGACGAACGAGCCGGAACGCCGCGCCTTGCCCTGATTTGCGCGGCGAAAACGGATGGTTCTTCCGAAGACTTCGGGGGGAGTTCAATGTTTTGCGACCGCGGCTCGTTCGTGGCTTCTCGCGCCTGCGGTGTGCGCCGCGCGATAACGACAGCCGGCGGAATACTCGCCCTGGCGTTGTCCGCCGGCCTCTGGCTTGGCGGCCTTGCGAAAGCCCAGGAAACCCGGATCATCTATCCCGGCTCGATGGCGGTGACCGGCTTCCCGGGCACAATCATTCCCGATTTCGATCAGGGTTTGCCGCCCGGCGTCGACCCGGTCGAAGAAACCTTCATCGACACCTCGCAGGCCTCATTGCGCATTTTCGACGTCTCGCGGCTCGGCGGCCCGGCCTCGGGCCAGCTCGTCTACACGCCGCCGCCTTTCGAGGTGACGGCCGGCCAGATCGGCGAGGTGTTCGGCCTCACCTATGACGACGGCGTGCGCGACGGCATGCCTTCGGGCATCCCCAACCTCTATGCGGCAGCGACCTCGCTACACGGCGTCGAGATCGTCACGCCGGATGCCGACGATGACGGGCGCCCCGAGCGGCAGCGCCGCGGTAGCGCGGGCGCTACCTTCATGGACGGCCAGTTCGGCATCGAAAACGGCGGCGGCCCGGGCACGATCTGGAAGATCGACGGCATCACCGGCGCCGTATCGAAATTCGCCGATATCGACACCAACAGCGGTCCCGGCATCGGCAACCTCGCCTTCGATCCAACCCATCGTGAGTTCTTCGCGTCGGACCTCGACACCGGCCTGATCCACCGCATCGACGTCGAGGGCAATCTGATCGACAGCTTCGATCATGGCGTTGCCGGGCGTCCCGCGCATGGGCTCGCCCCGGTCGCCGACGACGGCGCCGTCATGAACATCCAGGCCGCCGCTTTCGATAGCGAAGACCCCGCGACATGGGGCTATACGCAGGTTGCGCGTCGCGTCTGGGCTGTCGCCTATCATGGCGGCCGGCTCTACTATTCCGTCGGCGAGAAGGCCGAAATCTGGTCGGTCGGCATTGCGAGCGACGGAAGCTTTGCCGGCGATCCGCGCTGGGAGCTGACGGTCAAGGCCGACAAGGACTATGCCGTCACCGACATCGCCTTCGACAATAAGGGCTTCATGTACCTCGCCCAGCGCGGCGCGGTCGAGAACCGCTACGACTACGGCCGCTTCGCCGATTCCGGCAACGGCGAGGTCATTCGCTACCAGCGCGAGGATCCGGACAATCCGGCGACGGAATCGGTCTGGATCGAGGTGCCGCAGGAATATGCGATCGGCTTCCCGCAGGGCAATCGCCAGTCGGCCGGCGGCGTCGATCTGCAATACCGCTACGATGCCGAGGGCAACCTCGACAACTCGGTGTGCACCGACACGGTGCTCAACACCGGCGATAAATTGCGCGACAATCCCGAGCTTGCCGAGCGGCTAGCCGCGGGCGGACCGCTCGCCGTGCATGGCGTGCAGGTGACGCCGAGCGCGCTGGTCAAGCCGGCCAACGTGCCGCCTTTCGGCTCATGGTTCGTCGACTTCGACGGCTATTTCGAAGACCCGGACGTCCAGGGCCATGTCGGCGACGTCAGGGTCTGGCGGCCGTGCGAGGGCCGTGCCGGCCATTATGAGGAAATTCCCGGCGGCTATCTGGCTCCCTTCTACCCGCCTGACTTCCCGCCGCCCGGCAATTTGCCTCCCTGCCTCGATGTCGAGGACGTCCAGTATTTCTGCACGCCCCGCGGGCTCCAGGCCGATCTCTATCTCCATGACCATGCCGGCTTCGGCGGCGATTCGATCAAGGCTTTGTCCAAAACACCTGGCGTCGGGGTGACCTCCCCCGTGTCGCATGCGCCGGGCAAGCCGTACACGATCGACATCACCGGCCATAATCCGGGCGACACCGTCAATGTCGGGCTCTGCTTCTACAGGAAGTCCGACCAGGACAAGGGTGGCTACTATCCTTGCTGCAAGATGACGCTGCCGCTCAGAACGCCGGCCGTCAGTTGCGAAGCGCCGAGGAGGGACAGATGAGCGATCTCGCCCTTTCCCGCCTCGCCTCGCGCAAAACCGTCATGGAGACGATCATGAAACCCCTGTCATACGCCAGGCGCGGGGCGCGCTGGCTGATGGCGGCCGGTGTCGCGGTCGCCATGATGCCGGCATTGCCGGCGCTTGCCCAAGACAAGGCTCCGGCCGCGACCGGCCAGACCGCCAATCCGGAACCGCACGGCATCAATCCGGAGCTCGGGCGGATCATACCCTTCTTCACCAAGAAGGGCGGCCAGCGAAGCTGCGATTCCGTCGAGTATGTCCTGAGCTTCGGCATCCGTGGCGACCCGCAGGACTTCGACCGGCCAAGCGTGGCGGCCCTGCTGAAAGCGACAAGGCTCGAGTTCAAGGACCAGCTGCCGCACGGCTTGCAGATCGTCAGCGTCGATGTCGTCGGCGACGGCACCAGCGCTTCAGGCGGGCCGCTGCCCGCTGCTTCGATCAGCACATCGGCCAGCCGGAACGATACGGCGAGCGTTTCCAACTTCCGGATCAGCGCTTCCAACCTTGACGGCGTCGGCACCGCGAACGAACGCGTGATCACTTTCCGCATCACGGCCAAGATAGACCATGCCGCCTTTCCCGCACCAGCGACGGTCGACAATCAGGGTCTGATGGAAGTGGCCTTCAGGGGCGGTCCGGCGACCACCATTCCCTCGCAGGATCCGGGCAAGCCCGACGACGGCGATTTCCTCACCGGCGTGAAGACCTCGATCACGATCGACCTGACCAAGTGCAACCCGCCGCCTCCGCCTCCCGGCAAAGAATGCTTCAAGGTCGAGCGCGGCACCGTCGACTGCGTGCCTGGCGGCGGCGCCTTCATTTACCACATGCCGGTCGGCCCGGAGATGGGCGGCAAGTGGGTGCAGGTGTCGACGACGACGCCCGGCATCACCATTGTCCCCGACACGCAGCAGGTGCCTGCCGGCGGTGGCGTGCTGAACTGGAAGATTGTCGGCGCTTCGCCCGGCGAGGCCATCCATCTCGTCGTCACCGGCATCGAGACCTATGCCGGGCCGAAGGAAGGCTGGAGCCTTTGCTGCACGCAGACGATCGACATCGTCATCCCACGCGACCTCAGGTGCCCGCCCGAGAAGCAGCCCGACCTCAAGGTGGAGAAGTGGGCCGGGGTGCCGCGTTGCACGATGGCCGGCGGCTGCGACTTCACGATCACCGTCACCAATGTCGGCGACGCGCCCTATAACGGCAAGATCGTGCTCGACGAGGTGACATTGCCGGCCGGCTCGGTGCTGTCCGCAGGACCAAACCCGCCGTGGGTCTGCGTGCCCGGGACGACGCCGATGACCTGCACCTATCCGGTGACGACACTCAATCCCGGCGCATCCGTCGTCCTCAAGCTCGGCTTCAAGCCGGCCGGCGGCTGGCAGGGCAGCGCGCTGCGCAACTGCGCGGCCTATGACTACCAGGCCAGCGGCAAGCCGCTGTTCGGCAGCCAGCAGAACGACCGCGGCTGCGCCTCGATCCCGATCTGCCGCCGTGGCGATCGCGACCCGCAATGCCAGCCTCCGGTCGAGAAGAAGGTCGACCTTATCCTGAAGAAGCGCGCCCGCGTCCCGGTCTGCACGCCGGACGGCGCCTGTACCTTCGTGATCGACATCATCAATAACGGCACCAATACCTATCACGGGCCGTTGACGGTGATCGACAGCTATCCCGGCGGCGCACCGGCCTCGTCTACCTTCGGGCCGAGCCCACCCTGGACCTGCGGACCGAACGGCCCCGGCCAGTTCCGCTGCGACAATGCCGGCATCTCGCTGCCTCCGGGCGCCTCGACGCCGATCGTCGTCAACGCGGTGATGCCGGCAAACTACCGGCCGGACACGGTGGAGAACTGCGCCGAGGTGAAGGCCATTCCCGGCGAGGTCGACCTCGCCAACAACAAGGCCTGCGCGAGCGAACGCATCCGCCATCCGAACGGCGGCCAGCCCGGCCTGCGCATCACCAAGACGTGCGAGGGCTCGCTTGCCGGCGCGGCTTTCGTGTCCTGCCGCATCACCGTCAGCAACGCCGGCACTGCCGCCCCCGCCGGTCCGGTGCGGGTCAACGATGCCGCGACGCTTATAGCGGGCGGAGCGCCGGTCGCTATCCAGAGCCTGACCCCTGACGGCGCGGACTGGAACTGCGGTGCGGTGCCCGCCAACACGCTGTCGTGCCAGATTCCCGGCGCCGCGATGACGCCCGGAACGAGCCGGCACTTCGACGTGACGGTGAGCGGCAATGGCGCGTTCGAGAACTGCGCGCGCGGCTCCTATGGGCCGGCGCCGGGAGACGACATCGTCTATCCGATCGGCCAGGCTTGCGCGAAGGGCGGCGGCGGCTCGACCATCCGTGTCGAGAAGACCGGCGATGCCAAGTGCCGGCCAGGAGAACCCTGCTCGTTCGAGATCACCATCACGAATGATGGTCCGGACGCCCTCTCCGGTCCGGTCCGCATCGGTGATGCGGTCGGCATCGACGGCATTGGCCGCCTGGAAGGCGTTCGGATCACCGCGATCGACCCGCCCTTCGGCTGTTCGCCGGAGCCGACGACGCTGCCTGCATCCTGCATCGCCAAGCTGACGCTGGGTGCCGGCGAAAGCCACAGGCATCACGTCACGGTGATCCTCCCCGACGATGGCCGGCTTGCTGACCTGCAGGGCACGGTCAGCGGCCAGAACTGCGTCGGCGTGCTTTCGCCGAACACACCGGTGCAGGGCGGCGGCGACGTGCTGTCGCGCGCCCCGACCAACGCCCAGGGCGATCGCGGCAAGGCCTATGCCTGCCACCCCTTCACCATCAAACGTGAGGTGAAGAACCAGTGCTCGAACGGCATGGTGCTGAACTCGGCCGGACGCTGCGCCTGCCCGGAGGGCACGACCTTCCGCAATGGCCAATGCAGTTCCGGCGGCGGTAAACTGCAGCCGCTGCCCGTGCCGCCGCGCTGCGTCCTGCTCAAGGGCCAGATCCGCACCGAGGACGGGCGCTGCGTCTGCCCGCGCGGCACGGAGCTGGAGAACGGCAGGTGCGTGCAGAGCGAGCAGCCCGAACCGCAATGCACGCTGCGCCCTGGCCAGTACCGCGACCAGGACGGCAATTGCGTGTGCCGGCGCGGTGAGCTGGTGAACGGCGTTTGCCAGGTCATTCCGCCGAAATGCACGATCCGCGGCGCCGTGCCGACACAGGACGGATGCGTCTGCCCCCAGGGCACGCATCTCGACCGCGCCGCCAAGGCCTGCGTGCCCGACAGGCAGCCGCCGAGCCAGTGCCGCATCCGCGGCCAGGTGCGCAATGCCGATGGCGATTGCGTCTGCCCGAAGGGGACGGAGGTGAGGGGCAAGGTTTGCGCGCCGGTCAGGAAGCCGCAGGCATGCTCCATCCGCGGCCAGATCCTCAACAAGCGCGGCGCCTGTGTGTGTCCGCGCGGGACGGAAGTGATCGACGGCGCATGCCGCAGGGTTGACGCCGAGTGCGCCCCGGGCTCGCAGATGATCGACGGCATTTGCCAGCCGATCATCAGGCGGCGCTGCCCGGTCGGGACGACCGGACGGTATCCGGATTGCTTCCCGATCCGCCAGCGACCGGGTTTGGAGATCAATCCGAACCTGTTGCTCAATCCGAACATCCTGCAGCAGTTGGTCCCGCAGCGCCAGCCGAGGCGGATGCTGCAGGACCCGGCAGGCGCAAACATCCAGAACTTCAAGCCGTAACTTCCGATGGCTCAGGACGAAGACACCCGCCGGAACAATCCGGCGGGTTTTTCTTGTCCGCTGCTTCCCCTTTCCAGCATCTTCCTCTAGTCAGTCCTGACATTTGCGTCTGGAACAAAAGGGCAAGGCCGTGAGCAAAAAGACCCTGATCGCGCCGTCGGTGCTGGCGTCGGATTTCTCGAAGCTCGGCGACGAGGTCGAGGCGGTCGCGGCCGCCGGCGCCGACTGGATCCATCTCGACGTGATGGACGGTCATTTCGTGCCCAACATCACTTTCGGCCCGCCGGTGATCAAGGCGATCCGCAACCGGACAAAAACCTTCTTCGACTGCCATCTGATGATCGCGCCGGCCGACCCCTATCTGGCGGCTTTCGCCGAGGCCGGCTGCGACGGCATGACGGTGCATGCCGAGGCCGGCCCGCATCTCGACCGCTCGCTGCAGACGATCAAGGGCCTCGGCAAGAAGGCAGGTGTCTCGCTCAACCCGGCGACCCCGGAAACGGCGATCGAATATGTGCTCGACCGGCTCGACCTTATCCTGATCATGACCGTCAATCCCGGCTTCGGCGGCCAGGCGTTCATCCCGGCGATCGTCGACAAGGTGCGAAGGGTGAAGGCGCTGATCGGCAACCGCCCGATCCGCATCGAGATCGACGGCGGCGTCTCCCCGGAAACGGCGCCGCTGGTGACGGCCGCCGGCGCCGATGTGCTGGTGGCTGGCGCGGCCATCTTCAAGGGCGGCACAGTCGAAGCCTATCGGGAAAATATCGAGGCAATCCGCTCAGCAGCCGACAAGGCCGCCAATTAAAGATGACGTCCTGCAATTCCAGCCGAAGTTGCATGATCGTACGGGTGTCGAACCGTCAGTCAATTCATCAAGTTGGTTCTAAACCTCAGCTTTTTCTGCGTAGACTTACTTAATCGATAAATAGCCCGCCCCTGTCTTAAAGTCGAATATCGTCATCTTCCGCTTGAGACGACGGTGCCCGGATGTATGATACATGTACGGTATTTGCTTCGCCGAGGGGCCCTGGCAAACAGGGGCAAGCAACAGGTGTTAAGTTGACAGACGGGCACGCCGATACGGGCGAAGGCAAGGGTGCCAAGAGCACGCTGGCCAGTTCGGTCTACCACCAGCTCCGCGAGGATTTGCTGCGCGGAGCTTTGGAAGCCGAGGGCAAGCTGCGCGTCGAATGGGTCGTTTCCCGCTATGGCGCCGGGGCCTCGCCGGTGCGCGAGGCGCTGAACCGCCTTGCCGCCGAGGGCCTGATCGGCCGCCATGACCAGCGCGGCTTCTTCCTGATGCCGGTGAGCGCGGCGGAGCTGGAGGAGCTGACCCGCACGCGCTGCTGGCTGGAAGAACGCGCATTGCGCGAATCCATCGCCCATCGCACGGCGGAATGGGAAGAGCAGCTGGTGCTCGCCCTGCATCGCCTGGCGCGCGCCGAGCGGCGCCAGCCCAACGACCCGGCAACCAACAATCCGGAATGGGAGACGCTGCACCGCGCCTTCCATCGCGCGCTGATCTCGGCCTGCCGGTCGCATTGGCTGATCGGCTTTTGCGACCAGCTTTCCGACCAGGCCTCCCGCTACCGGCTGATCTCGCAGCGCGGCCCGGGCTCCGAACGCGACGACCTCGGCGAGCACCGGACGATTGCCGAGCGGACGCTGGACGGCGACGCCGACGGCGCGGTCGAAGCCCTGCTCAGTCACTACCGGCTGACGGCAGAGATGTGCATGGCGCGGCTCAACCAGGACTACGATCCGAGGGCTCGGGCAGGCAAGGCCGCGCGCGGCCGCAAATAGCTGCCTAACTCCTTGTTTTTACGCAATTCCGGACGGAAAACCGTTACGCACTTTTCCTGGAATTGCTCTGGCTGGCAAATCTGATATTCGCTCTGGCCGAACCGGCGAAATTCCGTCAGCGATGAGGCCATAGGACGATCATGACCAACCACCTGTTCGACGCCTTTCGGGCCGGCATGCCGGCGCCCGGTCGGCTGCTGATGGAAACGGATGACGGGCGTTCAATCTCCTATGGCGACATGCTGGAACGGTCCGGGCAATATGCGCACGCGCTGACGCAAACGGGCGTCCAGCCCGGCGATCGCGTCGCCGTGCAGGTGGAGAAGACCCCGGAAGCTTTGCTCCTCTATCTCGCGTCCTTACGCGCCGGCGCCGTCTTCCTGCCGCTCAACACCGCCTATACGCTGCCGGAACTCGACTATTTCTTTCGCGACGCGGAACCGCGGCTTGTCGTCTGCGATCCGGAAAAGGTAGTGGACATTCAACCGCTCGCCGCATCGGCGGGGGCCGTGACGCTGACGCTTGGCCGCGACGGGCGGGGCACGCTTGCGGATCGCGCCGCGCTGCAGCCGACGGATTTCGTGGATGTGGCGCGCAGGCCCGACGATCTCGCCGCCATCCTCTACACGTCAGGCACGACCGGCCGCTCCAAGGGCGCCATGCTCAGCCACGAGAACCTGGCCTCCAACGCGCGCGTGCTAGTCGAGCGTTGGCGCTTCGGCGCCAACGACGTGCTGATCCACGCGCTGCCGATCTTCCACACGCACGGGCTGTTCGTCGCCACCAATGTCATCCTGATGGCCGGCGCCAGGATGCTGTTCGAGCAAAAATTCGACCCAGGCCGTGTCATTTCGCTTTTCCCCCGCGCGACCGCGCTGATGGGCGTGCCGACCTTCTATGTGCGGCTCCTGCAGCAGGATGGCCTGACGAAGGACGCGGCCAGCCACATGCGGCTGTTCATCTCTGGCTCGGCGCCGCTGCTTGCCGAGACGCACAATGCCTGGCGCGAGCGCACCGGCCACGCCATCCTCGAACGCTACGGCATGACCGAAACCAACATGAACACGTCCAACCCCTATGACGGCGAGCGGCGCGCCGGCACGGTCGGCTTTCCGTTGCCTGGTGTCACGCTGCGCATCACCGATCCCGAAGGCGGCAAACCGCTTGCCCAGGGCGAGATCGGCATGATCGAGGTGAAGGGGCCGAACGTCTTTGCCGGCTATTGGCGGATGCCCGAAAAGACCAAAGCCGAGTTCCGCGGCGACGGTTTCTTCATCACCGGCGATCTCGGGCTGATCGACGCCGACGGCTATGTCCATATCGTCGGTCGCGGCAAGGACCTGATCATCTCGGGTGGCTACAACGTCTATCCGAAGGAGATCGAAAGCGAGATCGACGCGCTGGACGGCGTCAGTGAAAGCGCCGTGATCGGCGTTGCGCATCCCGACTTCGGCGAAGGCGTCACGGCCGTGGTGGTGCGCAAGCCAGGCTCGGCGATAAGCGCCGCCGATATCGCAGGCGCCATCGCCGCGCTGCTGGCGAAATACAAGCATCCGAAGCAGGTTATCTTCGTCGACGAATTGCCGCGCAACACGATGGGCAAGGTGCAGAAGAACGTTTTGCGCGAGGCGTATAAGGATATCTATGCCACGGGCAGAGCCGGCTAATTGCGGCCCGGACCAGCAACTCAGGCGGCAAACACCTTCTCACCGCCGATCCAGACATCCTTCACATCCAGACTCTCCGACAGGCCGACGATGTCGGCGGCGGTGCCGTTGGCGAAGCGGCCGAGGCGGTGCGCCTGGCCGATCGCTTCGGCAGGATAGAGCGAGGCCATGCGCAAGGCTTCGTCGAGATCGAGTCCGACGACGCGGTGGACGAAGCGAATGGCGGAGATCATGTCGAGGTCGGCGCCGGCCAGCGTGCCGTCGGCAAGCCTGAGACTCCCGTCCTTGCGATAGATGGTGCGGCCGTTGAGCGTGAAGGAGGTCATGTCGGTGCCGATCGTCGCCATAGCGTCGGTGACCAAGAGGATTTTGCCCGGCCCCTTCTTGGCGTTGAGCGCAAGCGTCATCGTGCCCGGGTGGACGTGGATGCCGTCGGCGATGATGCCGGCGTAGAACTTGCCGGTGTCAACGGCCGCTCCGGCCAGTCCCGGCTCGCGATTGCCGATCTGGCTCATGGCGTTGAAAAGATGCGTGACGACCGAGGCACCCGCCTCGGCGAAGGCCGTTGCCGTGGCATAGCCGGTGTCGGAATGGCCGAGGCTGACGACGATGCCGGCTTCGGCCAGCGCCGTGACGCGGGCCGGCTCGACGGATTCCGGCGCGATCGTGGTGAGCAGCACCGGGAGATCCCGGCGCGCGGCGATCAGCGCTGCCTGGTCGGCGTCCGTCATCGGCCGGATCAGGGCCGGGTCATGCGCACCCTTGCGCACGACGGATAGATGCGGCCCTTCGAGATGCAGGCCAAGAAAACCCGGCGCTTTCTTCCGGGCGGCCTCGGCCCCGGCCGCGATGGCCGCGGCCGTGATCGCCGGCGTGTCGGTGATCAGCGTCGGCAGCAGCGCGGTGGTGCCGAACGGCGCGTGCGCCCGGCAGATGGTCTCGATCGAGGCGACATCGGGATGGTCGTTGAGCATGACGCCGCCGCCGCCGTTGACCTGGATGTCGACGAAGCCGGGAACCACCAGGCCGCCACCGGTCTCGACACGGGGCACGCCGGATGGAATGGCGCCGGCGGGCAGAATGGCTTCGACGAGGCCATCCTTGACGAGAAGGGCCGCATCGTCATGCCAGTCGGCGCCGTCGAAGATGCGGGCGCCAATGAGGGCGAAACGGTCGCTCATACGGTTTCCGTCACCTTGCGCAAATTGCGCGGCGCATCCGGATCGAGGCCACGATGGCGGGCGAAGGCCTCGACGAAGCCATAGAAGGACACGATCAGCGGCAGCGGATCCGTCAGCGGATGGCCGGTCGCGACATGCGGCAGCAGCCTGGCGCTCTTTGCCTTGTCGGAAGTGACGAAAGCGGCCGCGCCCTTGGCTGCCAAGCTGTCGGCGGCCTCGGCCACCGAAGGTTCCGACGCGTCGCGGGCGGCGAGCGCCAGGACCGGGAAGCCCGGCCCGACCAGCGCCAGCGGCCCGTGCATGACCTCGGCGGAGCTGTAGGCCTCGGCATGCATGGCGCAGGTTTCCTTGAACTTCAGCGCCGCCTCGCTGGCGATCGCGAAGGAAGGACCACGGCCGAGGATGAACAGCGACCGCGGGGTCTCGAGCGCCGCGGCGAGCGCCATCCAGTCGCAGGCTATGGCCTTCTCGAAATGCTCGGGCAGGCGGGCGAGCGCGGCAAGCAGCGCCTGGTCGCCGGTGCTGTGCGCCATCAGCGCCAGGGCGGCGACGGCCGAATTGACGAAGGTCTTGGTGGCCGCGACGCTGCGCTCAGGGCCGGCAAGAATGTCGATGGCGTAATCCGAGGCGCGCGCCAGCGGCGAGTCGGCGGTGTTGGTGATGGCGACGGTCAGCGCGCCGCCGGCCCTCGCCGTTTCGGCCATGGCGACGATGTCGGGGCTCTTGCCCGATTGCGAGATGGCGAGACAAGCCGAGCCTCGCAGCCGGAGCTTCGCGCCATAGATGGAGGCGATCGACGGGCCGACGGAAGCGACCGCGAGGCCGGCGGTCAGTTCGACCGCATATTTCATGAAGGTGGCGGCGTGGTCGGACGAGCCACGCGCCACGGTGACGACGAAATGCGGATCGCGCTCGCGAAGGCCGCGGCCGGCCTCGGCCAGCACCTTGGCGGAGCCGTCGAGCAGGCGGGCGGTGGCCTGCGGGATCTCCTCGATCTCGCGCCGCATATGGGTTGTGGTAGCGCTCATGGCCGGATCTCCTCTCCCGGCCCGGTCAGCCGGAGTTCCGCGACGAAATCATAGGCGTCGCCCCGATAGATCGAACGGGTGAATTCGATCACCTTGCCGCTCGCCAGATAGGAAATACGTTCGATGTGCAGCCCGGCAACCCCAGGCGGCACTTCCAGGAGCCGCGCGTCGGCGTCGCCGAGATTGGCGGCCGAGATGCGTTGCACTGCCCGCACCGGGCGGTTGCCGGTCAGTTCCAGCGCGGCGTAGAGCGAGGAGCCGATCGCCTCGGGATCGGGCAGCACGCTCGCAGAAATCGCGGCGCGCTCGATCGCCAGCGGCGTGTCGTTGGCGATGCGCAGGCGCGCCACGCGCGCCACCAGTTCGCTCGACGACAGGCCGAGCACCATCATCTCGTCCGGCGAGGGCGCATAGAGGCCGCGATCGAGCCAGGCCGAGCGCACGACCATGCCGCGGCGAGCCATATCCTCGGTGAAGGAGGTGAGCCTGGACAACGACTGCTCGACGCGCTCCATGCGCGGCGCGACGAAGGTGCCTGAGCCATGGCGCTGGACAAGGATGCCGCCCTTGACCAGATCCTGCACCGCCTTGCGCACGGTGACGCGCGAGATGTCGGCCTTGCTGGCGATGTCGCGCTCGGACGGCAGCGCGTCGCCCGGGCCGATCAGGCCGCGATTGACCGCTTCCTCGATGCTTTTCCTGAGCTGCAGGTAAAGCGGCGCGCCGCTTTGCGAGGATTCCTTTAGCATGGCGAAGATCTGGTCGGCGGCGCTCATCGGCCAGCCCCCGATTTGCCGGCGAAGATGCGCGCGGCCATCTGCACCGCTCCGCCGAGCGCGTCGTCGAGCGGGGCTTTCAGCAGCGCCTGGTAACGCGCCGACAGGCGCGGCGCATAAAGCGGCGCCAGGCCGCCGAGCAGGCAGAGCGGAGCATCGTGCGCGAGATCGAGCGCGCCGAGCGAGGCCTCGACATCGGCAACCGCCTTGTCGAGGATCCAGTTGGCGACGAGATCGCCCTTGGCGGCATGCTCGAAGACCTTGGGCGCGAAACCGCCGAAGTCGCCGGGCTTGGCATTGGTGGTGAACTCGACCACGTCCTCGGGATTGTTGCGGAAGACGGCAAGCATCGCTTCCGTCAAAGGCGAGCCGGGACGGATGCCGTCATAGGCGAGCAGCGTCTGCTCGAGCAGATCGCGGCCGATGCGGGCGCCGCTGCCCTGATCGCCGACCTGAAACCCCCAGCCGCCGATGGCGCGCGACTTGCCGTCCTTACGCGCCATATAGGCGGTGCCGGTGCCGAGGATGGCCATGGCGCCGTCGCCCGAGCCGACCGCGCCCTCGAGCGCGATCTCGGCATCGGTCTCGACGCGGCTCTTGCTGAAGGGCAGGATCGCCTCGAGCTGCTGCCTGTAGGTGCCGACATTGGCGCCGGCAAGGCCGAGAATGGCCGGCGTCTCAGGGATCAGTTCCGGATCCTGGCCGGCGGCAATGAAAGCCTGCCTGGCCGCCTCGACGATGTTGGCGCGCGCGCCGGTGAGATCGGTGCGGATATTGGCCGCGCCGCTTTTGGCGCGGCCGACGACAGCGCCGTCGACGGTCGCAAGGGCCGCCCTGCAGCTGGTGCCGCCGCCATCGATGCCAAGCACGAATTTCACGCGATTTCTCCTCCGGCAGGATAATACCAATAAAATACCAATAGCCAAGCGTTAATTTCGGTTTCAAAAAAGATTAAGGCGTATTTTATTGAAAAGTCATCGCAATTTGCCGGCAAGACAGTTTCAGAGCGCAAAACTCGTTAATGGATGTGGACAAGTGGTATTTTTTTGGTATTGTTCGTCCAGTTGGAGGAAAGCGGATGGCCGAAACGCGCACGGAAGCGCTTCATCAAAACGCCGAGGGGCTGGATGTCCAGACCCCGGAAGCCATCCTGGCGTTCCTGGCCAACGCCCAGATCGAGGCCGCAAAGGCCGTGCATGGCGCCATACCGGCGATCGCCGAGGCCGCCGAACTTATCGCAAGACAGTTGAAGGCCGGCGGCAGGCTCGCCTATGCCGCGGCCGGCAGCTCCGGCCTGATGGCTGTTGCCGACGCGCTGGAACTTCCCGGCACGTTCGGCATCGCGCGTGACCGTATCGCCATCCTGATCGCCGGCGGCGACGAAGCCTTCCGCACGCTTGCCGGCGGGCCGGAAGACGACACTGAGGAAGCCGCGGCAGCTGTCGCAAAGGCCAATATCGGCAAGGGCGACTGCCTGATCGCGATCTCGGCCAGCGGCTCCACACCCTATGCCGTCCAGGCGATCGGCGATGCGCGGCGCCGGGGTGCCGCGACGATCGCCATCGCCAACAACAAGGATGCGCCGCTGTTCGGCGAGGCCGATGTCGCCATCCTGCTCGAAACGCCGGCGGAGCTGATCGCCGGCTCGACCCGCATGGGCGCGGGAACCACGCAGAAGATCGCGCTCAACATGCTGTCGACGCTCGCGGCCGTCCATCTCGGCCATGTGCATGACGGCTATATGGTCAACCTCACCGCCGACAACATCAAGCTGCGCGACCGCGCGGTGCGCATGGTCGCCGCCATCAGCGGGCGAAGCCGCGAAGACGCGGCGCGCCTGCTCGAAGAGAGCGGCGGCGGCGTCAAGACTGCCATTCTGCTCGCCGCCGGCGTCGCCAACGCCGATGCGGCCGAGAAGATACTGGAAGGAACCGGCCAGAAGCTCAGGCCGGCGCTTTCCGCGATCGAGGGGAGCAAGGGGCGCTAGCCCCTGTTCTCATCAGAACCGAACCTGAAAAAGGTCAACAGGGAGACTGAACATGACGACCAAACTACTGACGGCCCTTCTGCTCGGCACGAGCATCCTCGGCACGACCGGGATGGCGCTGGCCGAGGACGTGACGCTCAACATCGAGAGCTGGCGCGGCGACGACCTGACCATCTGGAAGGACAAGCTGATCCCGGCCTTCGAGGCCAAGAACCCCGGCATCAAGGTGGTGTTCGCGCCGTCGGCGCCGACCGAGTATGACGCAGCCCTCGGCGCCAAGCTCAGCGCCGGCTCGGCGGGCGACCTGATCACCTGCCGCCCGTTCGACAAGTCGCTTGAGCTGTTCAAGAAGGGCAACCTCGCCGACCTCAGCACGCTGCCCGGCATGGAGAACTTCTCGCCCGTCGCCAAGGCCGCCTGGCAGACCGACGACGGCAAGTCGAGCTTCTGCGTGCCGATGGCTTCGGTCATCCACGGCTTCATCTACAACAAGGACGCCTTCGACAAGCTCGGCCTCAAGGTGCCGACCACGAATGAAGAGTTCTACGCCGTGCTTGACAAGATCAAGGCGGACGGCACCTACATCCCGATGGCGATGGGCACGAAGGACCTCTGGGAAGCGGCGACCATGGGCTACCAGAACATCGGCCCGAACTACTGGAAGGGCGAGGAAGGCCGCCAGGCGCTGATCAAGGGCGAGCAGAAGCTGACCGATGCCGACTGGGTCGAGCCTTACAGGGAACTGGCCAAGTGGAAGCCCTATCTCGGCGACGGCTTCGAGGCGCAGACCTATCCGGACAGCCAGAACCTGTTCACGCTTGGCCGCGCCGCCATCTACCCGGCCGGCTCGTGGGAGATCGGCCTGTTCAACACGCAGGCGCAGTTCAAGATGGGCGCCTTCCCGCCGCCGGTGCAGAAGGCCGGCGACACCTGCTACATCTCCGACCATACCGATATCGGCATGGGCCTGAATGCGGCATCGAAGCACCCGGAAGAAGCCAAGAAGTTCCTGGCCTGGGTCGCCTCGCCGGACTTCGCCACCATCTACGCCAACGCGCTGCCGGGCTTCTTCAGCCTGAACAGCACGCCGGTGAAGATGGAAGACCCGCTGGCGCAGGAATTCGTTTCCTGGCGCGGCAAGTGCAAGTCGACGATCCGCTCGACCTACCAGATCCTGTCGCGCGGCACGCCGAACCTCGAGAACGAGACCTGGGTTGAATCGGCCAACGTGATCAACGGCACCGACACGCCGGAAGCCGCGGCCAAGAAGCTGCAGGACGGCCTCGACAGCTGGTACAAGCCGGCGAAGTAAGCTCAAAGTCAATCGAGCCGGCCGGGCGCCCAGCCCGGCCAGTTCCCCGGAATACATCCGTTTTGAGATAGCGATTGTCGGCGCCGCCTCTCGGTCCTACCCTCATCTTGCGGGGAAGACGAAGCCGTACTGTCGCTGGCCTTTGTCCATCCGTGAAGGGGACAGTCAGGCCATGCATCGAGGCATCAGCTAAGCATCATCGACCTGGAACCGAGAGACGGCGGGGACCGAACTCATGGCCGCACAAACACGACCGAAAAGACCGATCCGCTGGCATATCGGCGTCTTCCTGGCGCCGGCCGTGCTGGTCTACACGGCAATCATGATCCTGCCGCTGGCCGGCACGCTGCAGCTCTCGCTGTTCCGCAACATCGAGCAGCACCAGGTGTTCGTCGGGTTCGACAATTTCCGCACGCTGTTCGGCGACCCCAACTGGTCGGTCAACTTCTGGAATGCGCTCAGGAACAATGTCTGGTTCTTCATCATCCACATGCTGGTGCAGAACCCGATCGGCGTGTTGCTGGCCGCACTTCTCTCCAGCCCGAGGCTGAGGTTCGCTGCCTTCTACCGCACGGCGATCTTCGTGCCGACGATCCTGTCCTTCGTCATCGTCGGCTTTGCCTGGAAGCTGATCCTGTCGCCGATCTGGGGCGTGGCGCCGCATCTGCTCGACTTCGTCGGGCTGAAGAGCCTGTTCACGCCGTGGCTCGGCAAGGAGCAATATGCGCTGACTGCTCTCAGTCTGGTTTCGGTCTGGCAGTTCATCGGCATCCCGATGATGCTGATCTATGCAGCACTTCTGTCGATCCCGGATGAAGTGATCGAGGCCGCCGAATGCGATGGCGTCACCGGCATGGCGCAGTTCTGGAAGATCAAGCTGCCGCTGATCCTGCCGTCGATCGGCATCATCTCGATCCTGACCTTCGTCGGCAATTTCAACGCCTTCGACCTGATCTATACCGCGCAAGGGGCGCTTGCCGGTCCGAACTATTCGACCGACATACTCGGCACCTTCCTCTATCGCGCCTTTTTCGGTTTCCAGCTGCAGGTCGGCGACCCGAACATGGGCGCCGCGATCGCCACGATGATGTTCCTGATCATCCTTGCCGGCGTCTGCGTCTACCTGTTCCTCGTCCAGACGCGTCTGCGTCGCTACCAGTTCTGAGGGCGCCATGAGCCTAGCCACCCGTTCGCTTCCCCGCACCATCGGCGCCCATGCCGTCCTTTTGACCTATACGGCGATCGCGCTGTTTCCGGTGATCCTGGTCATCATGAACTCGTTCAAGTCACGCGCGGGCATATTCGGCGCACCCTTGACGCCGCCGACGCCGAAGACCTTCGATCTGATCGGCTACACGACGGTCATCGGCCAGGGCGACTTCCTGCACTATTTCCAGAACAGCCTCGTCGTCACCGTCGCATCGCTGTTCTTCGTGCTGCTGTTCGGCGCGATGGCGGCTTTCGCGCTGTCGGAATACCGCTTCCGCGGCAACACGATGATGGGGCTCTATCTGGCGCTCGGCATCATGATCCCGATCCGCCTCGGCACCGTCGCCATCCTGCAGCTGATGGTGGCGAGCGGGCTGGTCAACACGCTGACGGCGCTGATCCTGGTCTACACCGCGCAGGGCTTGCCGCTCGCCATCTTCATCCTGTCGGAGTTCATGAAGCAGGTGTCGGACGATCTGAAGAATGCAGGCCGCATCGACGGGTTGTCGGAATACACGATCTTCTTCCGGCTGGTGCTGCCGCTGGTCAGGCCATCCATGGCGACCGTCGCCGTCTTCACCATGATCCCGATCTGGAACGATCTTTGGTTCCCGCTGATCCTGGCGCCGTCGGAAGAGACCAAGACGGTGACGCTCGGCGCGCAGCTCTTCCTCGGCCAGTTCGTCACCAACTGGAACGCGATCCTGGCGGCGCTGTCGCTGGCGATCCTGCCGGTGCTGATCCTCTACGTCATCTTCTCGCGGCAGCTGATCCGCGGCATCACTTCCGGAGCCGTCAAGTGAGTTCAGAAAGACCCCTACGCGTCGTCGTCGCGGGCCTCGGCAATATGGGCCGCAGCCATGCGCTGGCCTATCATACCAATCCGGGCTTCGAGATCGCCGCGCTCGTCAACCGTTCCGACGTGCCGCTGCCGGACGGGCTCGCGAGCTACGGCATCAGGCGCTCGTTCGAGGACGCGCTGCGCGACGAGAAGCCGGATGTCGCCGCGATCGCCACCTATTCGGACAGCCACGCCGACTATGCGATCAAGGCATTCGAGGCGGGCTGCCATGTCTTCGTCGAGAAGCCGCTGGCGACGACAGTGGCGGACGCCAAGCGCGTCGTCGATGCCGCCAAGGCCAACAGCCGGAAGCTGGTGATCGGCTATATCCTGCGCCACCATCCGTCCTGGGTGCGGCTGATCGCCGAAGCGCGCAAGCTCGGCGGGCCCTACGTTTTCCGCATGAACCTCAACCAGCAGTCTTCCGGCCATAGCTGGGAGACGCATAAGCAGTTGATGCAGACGACCTCGCCGATCGTCGACTGCGGCGTGCATTATCTCGACGTGATGCTGCAGATCACCGATGCCAAACCGGTCGAGGTGCGCGGCATGGCGGTCAGGCTGACCGACGAGGTGGCGCCCTCGATGTACAATTACGGCCACCTTCAGGTGCTGTTCGAGGACGGCTCGGTCGGCTGGTACGAGGCCGGCTGGGGCCCGATGATTTCGGAGACCGCCTTCTTCGTGAAGGACGTGATGTCGCCCAGAGGCTGCGTGTCGATCGTGATGAAGGAGGGCGTGAAGTCCGACGACATCGACACCCACACAAAAACCTCGACCATCCGCCTGCATAGTGCGGCGACCGGGCCGGACGGCAAGTTCGCCAATGAGGACGAGCTGCTGTCGATGGAAGGCGAGCCGGGACACCAGGAGCTCTGCGACCTCGAACAGGCCTTCCTGCTCAAGGCCATCCGGGAGGACATCGACCTTACCCGCCACATGGATGACGCGGTGAAGTCGCTCGCCGTCTGCCTGGCCGCCGACGAGAGCGTGCGCAGCGGCGCCCCAATCAAACTCTAGAACAAGGACGAAGCCGTGGGCTCGCTGAACATCGAGAATGTGAAGAAGGCATTCGGACCGGTCGAGGTGCTGAAAGGCATCGACCTCGAGGTCACTGACGGCGAGTTCGTCGTCTTCGTCGGCCCGTCCGGCTGCGGGAAGTCGACGCTGCTGCGCGTCATCGCCGGCCTGGAGGATTCGACCTCCGGCCGCGTGCTGATCGACGGTGACGACGTCTCCGTCACGCCACCCGCAAAACGCGGCATCGCCATGGTCTTCCAGACCTATGCGCTCTATCCGCATCTGACGGTGAAGAACAATATGGGCCTCGGCCTGAAGCAGGCCGGCACGCCTTCGGCCGAGATTGACCGCCGCATCAAGATTGCTTCCGCCATGCTGTCGCTCGAGCCCTATCTCGAGCGCCGGCCGGCGGAACTGTCGGGCGGGCAGCGTCAGCGCGTCGCCATCGGCCGCGCCGTGGTGCGCGAGCCGAAACTCTTTCTCTTCGACGAGCCGCTGTCCAACCTCGATGCGGCATTGCGCGTCAACACAAGGCTCGAGATCGCGCAGCTGCACCGGCGGCTGAAGGCGACGATGATCTATGTGACCCACGACCAGGTCGAGGCGATGACGCTGGCCGACAAGATCGTGGTGCTCAACGCCGGGCGGATCGAGCAGATTGGCAGCCCGATGGAGCTTTATAATTCGCCGGCCAACGATTTCGTCGCCGGCTTCATCGGCTCGCCGAAGATGAATTTCATCGACGGCGCCAAGCTGGGCGAGACGGCGAAAACCGTCGGCGTGCGGCCGGAACATCTGACCGTCGACGCGAAATCCGGCGCCTGGAAAGGCACGGTGGTGCACGCCGAGCATCTCGGCGCCGACACCAACCTCTATCTCGACTGCGAGAAGGCCGGGCTGCTCACCGTGCGCATCTTCGGCGTCTACAACGCCGAGCCGGGCGCCACGCTCTACGCGACGCCGGATCCGGCGAAGACGTATCGGTTCGGGGCGGATGGGAAGGTTTTGAAGTAGGATCGCGACGTAGGTCGGCGCTGCCCCTCACCCCGTGAAGGACGGGGAGAGGGAGGTCGCCAGCGCTGGAGCTCGTCCCTTCTCCCCGTCCTTCACGGGGAGAAGGTGCCGGCAGGCGGATGAGGGGCGGCGCAGCCCTGCGATTTGATCCGCCCCTACTCATCCGCCTTGAACGTCTGCTTCTGCTGGCCCATGCCTTCGATGGCGAGCTCGACGACGTCGCCGGGCTTCAGGAACACCGGCGGCTTCATGCCTAGGCCGACGCCGGGCGGCGTGCCGGTGGAGATGATGTCGCCGGGATGCAGCGACATGAACTGGCTGAGATAGGAGACCAGATACTTCACGCCATAGACCATGGTCTTGGTCGAGCCGTTCTGCATGGTCTTGCCATTGACGGTCAGCCACATCTTGAGGTTCTGCGGGTCGGCGATCTCGTCCTTGGTCACCAGCCAGGGACCGATCGGGCCGAAGGTGTCGCAGGATTTGCCCTTGGTCCACTGGCCCTGGCGCTCGGCCTGGAAGGCGCGCTCGGAAACGTCGTGCGCAACGCAATAGCCGGCAACATAATCCAGCGCGTCGTCCTCGCTGACATACTTCGCCGTCTTGCCGATGACGACGCCGAGTTCGACTTCCCAGTCGGTCTTGACCGAGCCGCGCGGGATGAGCACGTCGTCGTCCGGCCCGACGATGGCCGAGCTTGCCTTCATGAAGATGATCGGCTCCGGCGGCACAGTGGCGCCGGTCTCGGCGGCATGGTCGGAATAATTGAGGCCGATGCAGATGAATTTTCCGGTGCCGGCGACGCAAGCGCCCAGGCGCGGCTTGCCGGATACCGCCGGCAGCGATTTCGGATCGAGCTTGGAGAGCATCTCCAGCGAGGCCGGATGAAGCGCCGTCCCGGCGATGTCGGCGACATAGGCCGAAAGGTCGCGGATCATGCCATCCTGATCGAGCAGGCCGGGACGTTCGCTCCCCACCTCGCCATAGCGCAGCAACTTCATCTTTATTCTCCTACTTGCGGCACAAGGCCGTTTTGCAAAATTCTTCGCTCAAGGCGATGCCTGTCGCGAAATCGGGCGGACCGTAGCCAGCGACCTTGCGCCCGGCAAGCGCAGACGCCGCACGAGCGGCCGGGCGGGCAGGATTTTTCAGACTATCGATGCTTCCGACAAACGCGGAGGCCATATCCGATCTTCCTGTTCGCCCGCCATCTATTCCCGAACCGCCACGATTTTTCCGAACGAAAGTCAGATCGACCAGCCGCCGTCGATATTGTAGGCCTGCCCGCTCGTATAGGTCGCTCCCGCCAGATAGACGGCGAGATCGGCGATCTCCTCGGGCGTGCCAAGCCGACCCATGGGCTGGCGGGCGATGAAGGCCGCGCGGGCTGCTTCGTAATCCCCCTGCGCATGCATGCGATCCTGCAGCGACGGGCTCTCGACGGTACCCGGGCAGATGGCGTTGCAGCGTATGCCCTTGGCGACATAGTCGGCGGCGACCGCCTTAGTGAGACCGACGACTGCCGCCTTGGTCAAGCCGTAGACGAAGCGGTTCGGCACGCCCTTCTGCGAGCTCGCCAGCGAGGCCATGTTGATGATCGAACCATCGCCACGCTCCAGCATGCCGGGCAGCACCGCGCGGATGGTGCGGATCATCGAGCGGACGTTGAGGTTCAAGGCGAAGTCGAGATCGGCATCCGTCATTTCGAGGATCGAGCCTGAATGAACGAAGCCGGCGCAGTTGAACAGCACATCGACCGGGCCGATCTCGGCGAAGGCGGCAGCGACGGCCGCATCGTTCAGCACGTCTAGCTTGCGGGTCTTTATGCCGGAAGTCTTGGCGAGCTCGGCCAAAAGCTGCTCGTTGATGTCGGTGGCATGAACGGTGGCGCCTGCCTTGGCGAAAGCCAGCGCGCTCGCCCGCCCAATGCCTTGCGCCGCCGCGGTGACCACAACCACCTTGCCTGCCAGATCCGCCATGCTTCTCTCCTCGCCTGCCTGGTGCGTCCGACTCTATCGATGACCCGGCTGCGGCGTCGTGTACCAGACAGCCGGCGTCGTGCGGCCTACGCTGTTGCTGGTTTCACATATAAAGATGTTTTTTCTCGTTAAAGAACACGAGCACAAGCGTCAAGTCCTAACGCGACCACCTTCGCGGCGGCCAAATGTCTCCGGCGCACCGAATACCGTTGCCCCAAAAGGCGCTGCCGCGCTTCAAGTGATTCAGTCGCCGTAAGGCACCCAGACGTTCTTGACCTCGATGGCGCGGCGCAGGAAGGCCTCGCCGGCGGCTTCGCTCGAGGCCCAGTCGAGGCTGCGGCCATCGCCGGTCCAGACGCGCTTGAGATTGCCGATGGAATCGGCCTCCGCCTTGGCGCAGGTGTCGGCATCGGCAAAGACCCACAGGCCGTCGACGTCGTCATGCTTGGCCAGCACGCCGCAAAGCTCGGCACTGCGGCCGGTGACGATGTTGATGGCGCCGGCCGGGATGTCCGAATACTCGATCACCTGGTAGAGGTCGGTCGCAAGCAGCGGGTGGCGCTCTGACGGGACGGCCACCACCGTGTTGCCCATGGCAAGTGCCGGCGCCACCAGCGAGATGAAGCCCAGCAGAGGCTGGTTGTCCGGCGCCACGATGCCGACGACGCCCACCGGTTCATGCAGCGCAAGCGTCACGACGCGGGCCGGTGGCTGGTGGACGCGACCCTCGAACTTGTCGGTGAGGCCGGCATAGAGGAACAGCCGTTCGATCGACTGCTCGACCTCCTCGCGCGCGGCCTTCGCCGTAACGCCGGTCAGTTGGACGAGGCGCGCCGCGAATTCGTCGGCGCGGCCCGAAAGGTTTTCGGCGAAATAATAGAGCACCTGGCTGCGATTGAAGGCCGTCGCGTCCGGCCAGGCCTTGCAGGCGCGCGCGGCGGCGACCGCATCGCGGATGTCCTTGCGGTTGCCGAGGCCGACCTCGCCGGCAAGCTTGCCCTTGGCGGTGGCGACAGCCAGCGAATAGTTACCGTCCGGCCGCACCTGCTTGCCGCCGATGAACAGCTTTGCCGTGCGGTCGATGGCCGTGCCGTCGGCCTGCTCGACAGGTTGGGCCGAGGCTCGCGCCGCCGGCTTGATAGAAGGCGCCACGGGCAGCTTTGCCGTGAGATATTCGAACATGCCTTCGCGCCCGCCCTCGCGGCCAAAGCCACTTTCGCGATAGCCGCCGAAGCCGCAGGCAGCATCGAACATATTGGTGCCATTGACCCAAACGACACCGGCCTTCAGTTGCGGGGCGACGTGCAGCGCAAGGTTGACGTTCTCGCTCCACACAGAAGCGGCAAGGCCATAGCGCGTGTTGTTGGCAAGCTCGATCGCTTCCTCGGTGTTGCGGAAGCTCATCGTCGCCAGCACCGGGCCGAAGACCTCTTCCTGCGCTAGGATATTAGCCGGCGAAACAGAAGTCGCGAGCGTCGGCAGGTGATAATAGCCTGTTGTCGGCAGTGCGGCGTCGGGCTGCCAGCAGACGGCACCCTGCCTGGCGCCTTCGGCGATCAGGCCCCTGACGCGGTCGAGTTGGGTGCGGTCGACGAGCGGGCCGATGTCGGTGTTCTTGTCGAGCGGGCTGCCGACGCGCAGCCGGCTCATCCTGACTTTGACCTTGGCGATGAAGGCCTCGGCGACGCCTTCCTGCACCAGGAGGCGCGAGCCGGCGCAGCAGACCTGGCCCTGGTTGAACCAGATGCCGTCGACCAGACCTTCGACGGCGCTGTCGAGATCGGCATCCTCGAAAACGACGAACGCCGACTTGCCGCCAAGCTCCAGCGACAGCTTCTTGCCCGATCCGGCCGTCGCCTTGCGAATGATCTTGCCGACTTCCGACGAGCCGGTGAAGGCGATCTTCTGGACGCCGGGATGATTGACGATCGCAGCACCCGCCTCGGGCCCGCCCTGGACAATGTTGACGACGCCTTTCGGCACGCCTGCCCGCTCGCAAATCTCGGCAAAGAGGATCGCGGTAAGCGGCGTGAATTCGGCCGGCTTCAGCACCACGGTGCAGCCGGCGGCAAGCGCGGGCGCGATCTTCCAGGCCAGCATCAGCAGGGGGAAATTCCACGGGATGACCTGGCCGACAACGCCAACCGCCTTCTGATCGGGAAAATCCTTCTCAAGCGTCTGCGCCCAGCCTGCATGATGGATGAAGTGGCGGATCGCCAAAGGCACGTCGATGTCGCGGCTCTCGCGGATCGGCTTGCCGTTGTCGATCGATTCCAGCACGGCGAACAGGCGCTGGTGGCGCTGCATGGCGCGGCCGATGGCATAGAGCACCTTGGCTCTACTGTAACCCGAACTGGCGCTCCATTTGGGCAACGCCCTTGCGGCCGCCGCGACCGCGGCGTCGATATCGGCGGCGCCCGCATCCGACACCTTGGCGAGCAGCTTGCCGGAGGACGGTTCGCTGGTATCGAAGGTCTTGCCGCTCGCCGCCGCCTTCCAGGCGCCGTCGATGAACAGCGCTTTTGCGAAATCGCGCGAGGCTAACCAGGCATCGGCTTCGTTGCGGGCTTCCGGCGCCGGGCCGTATTCCATGGCGCGATAGCGTTCGAGGATGTTCATGGGGCGGCTCCTTTACCCTCCCCCTTGTGGGGAGGGTCGATCGGCAGAGCCGATCGGGGTGGGGGTAAATGGCTAGTGGATTGGTGCATTTGACAGGTTGATTTGTTTTCTTGACCCCCACCCCGCCGCTTCGCGGCGACCCTCCCCACAAGGGGGAGGGCGCTCAAGCCATCGCGTGGCGATGGTTGGCCGAGTAGTGGCCGGTCAGGTGATGCTCGAGCTGGCGCTCGATGTCGGTAAGCAGGCTGGACGCGCCGAAGCGGAAGAGGTCCGGCTCGAGCCAGGGCCGGCCGAGCTCTTCCTTCATCAGCACCAGCCAGTCGAGCGAGACTTTCGCTGTCGAAATGCCGCCCGCCGGCTTGAAGCCGATGAGATAGCCGGTCTCCTCGAAATAGGCGCGGATGGCGCGCACCATGGCGAGGCCGATGGGAAGCGTGGCGTTGACGCTTTCCTTGCCGGTCGAGGTCTTGATGAAATCGGCGCCCGCCATCATCGCCACCATGGAGGCCAGCATCACGTTGCGCAGCGTGGCGAGGTCGCCGGTGCCGAGGATGACCTTGAGATGCGCCTCGCCGCAGGCGGCTCGCATGGCGACGATCTCGTTGAACAGCTCGCGCCACTTGGCGCCGTAAACCAGGCCGCGCGGGATGACCACGTCGATCTCGTCGGCGCCGTCGCGCACCGAGGCTTCGATCTCCTGCAGGCGTGTCGAGAGCGGCGCAAGCCCGTGCGGGAAGGCGGTGGAAACGGCGGCGACATGGACGCCGGTGCCGCGCAGCGCGTCGACCGCGGTGGCGACGAAGGGATGGTAGACGCAGACCGCTGCCGGGCGGATCGTCTCGCCGGCGATGCCGAGACCCTCGACGATATCCTTGCGTAGCGGATTGATCGCCTTGGCGCAGAGCCGGCGCACGCGCTCGTCGGTATCGTTGGAGTTCAGCGTGGTGAGGTCCATGCAGGCGATCGCCCGCAGCAGCCAGGCCGCCTGGTTGTCGGCCTTGATCGAGCGCCGTTTGGTCAGCGTGGCGACACGGCGTTCCAGCGCCGAGCGATTGACGCTGCGCACCGATTCGAGGAAGCCGAGATCGAGCTTCATGCCGGGATTGCGGGCGATGCCATGCTCGGATGGCATCGGCATGTTGGCGGCGGCACGCGCCGGCAGCGGCATAACCTTGGACGCACCGGCGCCTGCGCCGGCCTCGCGGATCGTGCTCATCTCCTGCCCTTTCACTCAGCGACCTCAGCCGAAGATAACCCGCGAAGGTGTCCTTCACGAGTCCTTCAGTGGCTCATAGCGGAAAAAGACAGCAAAAGCAGTAGATTTTTGACCGTATGGTCAAAACACCGATATTGACTGGATGGCGACTGGATGGCGACGCGCCTCAGCCGACGAAGGCGCGCTCGACGACGAAGCTGGCCGGATGGCTGAGCGAGCCCTCCTGGAAGCCGAGGCTCTCGGCAAGCTCCTTGACGTCCTTCAACATGTGCATCGAGCCGCAGATCATGATGCGGTCGGTCTCGGGATTGAGCTTGTCGATGCCGAGGTCGGAATAGAACTTGCCCGAGCCAATCAGCGCCGTGATGCGGCCCATGCGCGCCGATTCCTCGCGGGTCGTCGAATTGTAGAGCGTGACCCGGCCGCCGGTCAGCTCGCCGATCAGCGGATCGGTCTCGAGCGCGGCCACCAGCTCCTGGCCGTAGGTGAGCTCGGCATTGTCGCGGCAGGTGTGGGTGAGGATGACCTGGTCGAACTTCTCATAGGTGTCGGGATCGCGAAGCAGGCTGGCGAAGGGCGCGATTCCGGTGCCGGTCGAGATCATGAACACGCGCTTGGCGGGCGTCAGCGCATCGAGCACCAACGTGCCCGTCGACTTCTGGCGCATGATGACCGTGTCGCCGACCTCAATCTTCTGCAGCTCGGAGGTCAGCGGACCATCCGGCACCTTGATCGAGAAAAATTCGAGCTCGTCATCCCAGGCGGGGCTGGCGACAGAATAGGCGCGGAAGATCGGCTTCTCGGCATTGGGCAACCCGATCATGACGAACTCGCCGGAGCGGAAACGCAGCGACTGCGGGCGAGTGATGCGGAACGAGAACAGCCGGTCGGTGTAATGCTTCACCGACACCACGGTCTCGGCATAGACATTGGCCGGGATCGGGAACTGCAGTGGCTTTGCGCCGGCAACATTCAACGCGGATGTCGTGTTCATCAACCCAACTTTCCGGCGCGGACGCGAGACGCTGGCGCCAAACTTTCTCCTGCGCGCCCGAACGGTCAGGTTCCGGCGTGCCCTTCGCACACTGCCAAGCGGTAAGCTCTTGTGTCGGGAATTTATTAGTATACAAATGATCTTCAGGTCAAGATGGCAGCGTAAAACGCCTTTCCAAACCGAGGCATATCCGTAGTCCTGGCATTTCGGGTTTCGGCAATGAATGAGAAATTTTCGGCGTTGGCGGGAAGCGTCGTTGCCGGCATCGATGTCGGCGGAACCTTCACCGATCTGCTTTTGATCGATGGCAAGGCGGGCGGCAAGGTGCATATCGCCAAGACGCCGACGACAGTTGAAAATCAGGCCTTTGGCGTGGTCGCTGCGCTTGGCGCCACCGGCTTTCCGGTCGACGGCATCGACCTCATCGTGCACGGCACGACCACGACCACCAACGCCGTGCTGGAGCGCCGGCTGGCGCGAACCGGCATGATCACCACGCGCGGCTTCCGCGACGTGATCGAGCTTGGCAGGCGCACCCGACCGCAGCCCTACGGCATGACCGGAACCTTTGTCCCTATCATCTCCCGCGACCTGCGGCTCGAAGTGTCGGAGCGCGTCGAGGCCTCCGGCGCTGTCCGCGCCCCGCTCGACGAGGCGGAAATGCGCGATGCGGTGAAGCGGCTGCTCGTCGCCGGCTGCGAGTCGCTCGTCATCCATTTCCTGCACTCCTACGCCAACCCCGCGCATGAGCGGCGCGCGGCGGAGATCGCGGCGGAACTCTGGCCGAACGGCCACATCACCACCGGCCATGCGCTGCTTTCGGAGGCGCGGGAGTTCGAGCGCGGCGTAACGGCCGCGGTCAACGCCTCGGTGCAGCCGATCCTGGAACGCTACGTCGAGCGGCTGCGCAAGGAACTCGCCGCGAAGGGCTATGGCCGCGACTTCCTGATCATGAACGGCAATGGCGGCATGATCTCGGCCCGTTTCGTCACGCTGGAATCAGCAAAGACCGTGATGTCCGGGCCGGCCTCCGGCGTGATCGCCGCCGCCTATACCGGAAAGCGCGCCGGCTTCGGCAATCTCGTCACCTACGACATGGGCGGCACCTCGACCGACGTGGCGCTGATCCGCAATGCCGAGCCCGCCGTCTCGAACGAGATCGAGATCGAATATGCGATGCCGATTCACGTGCCGATGGTGGCGGTGCACACCGTCGGCGCCGGCGGCGGCTCGATCGCCCGCGTCGATGCCGCCGGACTGATCCAGATCGGCCCGGAAAGCGCCGGCGCCAATCCCGGTCCGATCTGCTACGGGCGCGGCGGCACCGAGCCGACCATCACCGACGCCAATCTTGTGCTGGGGCGCCTGGCGCCGAAGAAGTTGCTCGCGGTCGACAATCCGGTCACCGTCGAGCGGGTCACGGGCATATTCGAGGACAGGATCGGCAGGCGGACCGGCCTTTCCGGCGTCGACGCGGCGGGTGCGGTGCTGAGGCTCGGCAACATGAAGATGGCGGGCGCCATCCGCATGGTTTCGGTGTCGCGCGGCCACGACCCACGCGACTTCGCCCTGTTCGCCTTCGGTGGCGCCGGGCCGCTGCATGCGACGGCGCTCGCCCGCGAACTCGGCCTGCCCCGGGTGCTGGTGCCGGCGCGCCCCGGCATCACCAACGCCCTCGGCTGTGTCGTCGCCGACCTCCGCCACGACTTCGTCAATACGGTCAACCAGCCGGTGGCGAGCCTCGACGAAGCGAAGCTTCGCGAGGTATTGGAACGGCACCGGAACGAAGGCGAGGCGCTGATCGCCAAGGAAGCGGTGAAGCCGGACGCGATCCGCGTCACCCATTCCGCCGACATGCAGTTCGTCGGCCAGACGCATATCATCAACGTGCCGCTGCCCTCCTCTTCGGTCACTCGGGCAACGCTGCAGCAGCTGTTCGAGAAGGCCTATTTCGCCCGCTTCAAGGTCGAGTTGCCGGAGATCCGCGCCAACCTCGTCAACCTCAACACCTCGGTGACCGGCGTGCGGCCGCAAATCGACCTGTCGAAGCTGATCGACCCGGCGGGGCGCGCGGCGATGCTCGATGACGCGCGGCGCGAGATCCGGCCGGTCTGGTATCACGGCAGCTGGCACGACACGCCGGTCTATGCCCGCGAAAAGCTGCCGCTCGACGCCGTCATCGAGGGGCCCGCGATCCTGGAACAGATGGATGCCACCACCGTATTGGAGCCCGGCGACCATGCGCGCTCGGACGCCGACGGCAACATCATCATCGACATCGGCGAGGCCTAATATGGCAAAGCTCGACACGATCACGCTTTCGGTGCTGCAGGCTGCCCTGCAGCAGGTCTGCGACGAGATGGATTTGACGTTTTCCCGCGCCGCCTTCTCGCCGGTCATCGCCGAAGCCAATGACCGCTCGGACGGTATCTATTCGGCGGTCGATGGCTCTCTGATCGCGCAAGGCAGCCAGGGCCTGCCGGTGTTCGTCGGCGTGATGCAGTATTCGACGAAGACGGTGATCGAGATGATCGCCGACGGCCGTTGCCTGCGGCCGGAACCCGGCGACATCTACATCGTCAACGACCCCTATCTCGGCGGCACGCATCTGATGGATGTGCGCTTCGTCATGCCGGTCTACAGGGACGGCAAGATCTTTTGCTGGCTTTCCAACACCGGCCACTGGCCGGACATCGGCGGCTCGGTGCCGGGCGGCTTCTCGGCTTCGGCCACCGCGGTCGAGCAGGAAGGCTTGCGCCTGCCGCCGGTAAAACTGTTCAAGAAGGGCGTGCTCGATCCGGAGATCTACGCCATCATCTGCTCGAACATCCGCGTCGCCGACCAGCGCATCGGCGACATCCGCGCGCAGGCGGCGGCCTTGCTGATCGGCCAGGACAGGCTCAATGAAATCCTTGACCGTTACGGTGACGAAACTGTTGTCGAAGCGATCGCCGAACTGCGCCGGCGCGCCGCCGACCAGATGCGCGCCTCGATCGCGGTGATACCGGACGGCGTCTACCGCTCAAAGGCCTTTGTCGATTCCGACGGCGTGGTGAACGAACCGCTGATCATCAATCTGGCTGTCGAGAAGAAGGGCGATACGCTGACCTTCGACTTCGCCGGCTCGTCAAAGCCCTGCGCCGGGCCGATGAACAGCGTGCTGGCGACGACCTTGTCATCGGTCTATCTCGCCATGCGCCATATCTTCCCGGAAGTGCCGATCAGCGCCGGCGCCTTCGAGCCGCTGAATGTCAAGCGGCCGGAGGGCACCTTCCTCGACGCGAAATATCCGCGTCCGGTGTCGGGCTGCGCGGCTGAGGTTTCGCAGCGCATCGCCGAGGCGGTGTTCGCGGCCATGGTGCAGGCGCTGCCGGACAAGGTGACGGCGGCGCCCGCCGGCTCCAGCGGCAATTTCGCGCTCGGCGGCAACGATCCGGCGCGCGGGCGCGACTATGTCATGTACCAGATCTCAGGCGGCGGCTATGGCGGCAATGCCAACCATGACGGCTTGAGCAATGGCTGCTCGACCATCGGCATCTCCAAGTCGCCGCCGGTCGAGATCATGGAGCAGGCCTTTCCGGTGCTCTACCGGCATTATGCGCTGCGCGAAGGCTCGGGCGGCGCCGGCAAGCATCGTGGCGGCTTCGGGCTTGCCTATGAGGTCGAGATCCTGCGCGGCGAGGCACGCGCCTCCTTCGTCATGGACCATGGCCGCTTCGGGCCGCAAGGCGCGCTCGGCGGCAGGGACGGCGCGCCGAACAGCGTAACGGTGTTTAGAGGCGGCGAGGCGCATGTGCCGCCGCATCTTTCGAAGGAACAGGACATCGCGCTCAAGGCCGGCGACCGCGTGCGCGTCGGCACGCCAGGCGGCGGCGGCTATGGCGATCCGCGCCAACGCGACCCGCAGCTGATCGCCGAGGATGTCAGGCTCGGCTACTATACGGCAGAGCAGGCCAGCGAGATGTTCGGGATCGATCCCACCGGTTAATCAAGCCAGCTTCGCCAGCAGCCGCAGGAAGGTCGCGGATTCCTTGGCGGTGAGTGGCGCGAGAGTCTCCTCGGTGATGGTGCGGGCGAGCGGGATCAGCCGTTCGATCGCCTCGCGGCCTTCCGGCGTCAGATTGACCAGCAGCCGTCTTTTGTCGACCTCGTGCTTGGAAAGCTCGACCAAACCGCGCGCCTTCAGCCGGTCGATGACGCCCTTCACGGTGGCGGCGTCCATGGCGATCAGCGTGCCGAGCTGGTTCTGCGAGGTCTCGCCGATGTCGTAGAGCTTGGCGAGGGCAGCGAATTGCGGCGGCGTCAGGTCGGCGATGTGCGAAGCAAAGATCGCGACATGGCGCTGATGCGCCTTGCGCAGGATAAAGCCGACCTGGTCCTGCAGGTGATAGTTGTTTTCGTCCGGTTCATCGGCCTCGACAAGCCGCAGCAGATTGTCCTCGCCGCTCATCTCAAACCGTCCCATGCCTTGATGTCGCTTGCAGCGAGACCGCCCATGCGGTTGTGGACGCGCGGCCCGCAGGTCATGGCCAGGCAGAACAGGATCTCGTCCGGGCGCGGGCCATCGCTGAGGCCGACCTCCATGGCGTCGAAATGGCTGCGCACATAGGCGGCGTTGATGTGGCCGAGCGGCACGTCGAGCCGCGCGCCGAAAGCGCCGACCTTCTTTGCCGAGGGCACGATCGCCTTGGCGTCGCCCAGACGTTCCCGCATGGCGTAGCCGCCCGGCACATGCCACAGCGCGCCGTGCTCCAGTTCGCCGGCGCAACCGACGATGGCGCCCTTGCCGTAGCCGTCGATCTTCTTCACGTCGCCGCCAAGCGCTGCGATCAGTCTGTCGGAGAGCAACAGCCCGAGCGGCTTCAGGTCCTCCATCGCGCCCTGCAGGTCCTCGACATAGCGGCCGGCGAACGGATTCTTGACCACGGCGAGAGCGGCCGCGCGGCGGCGCGGTTCTTTCGCCACGGGGCCACCGTCATGGAAAATCTCCTCGGTCAGAACCGAGACCTTGCGGATCGGGAATTCAGGCATGGGCAGTTTCCTTCGCTTTATGCTTGTTGGGCGCGGCGAGCGCCACTGAACCACTGATGCGGGTTTGACCGGCAAGGAACAGCGCTGAGGCGGCGATCAGGCTGCGTCGGCGAAAATCTTCAGCGACGGCAAGGCCGATGTCCAGCGCCCGCGCCGCCTCGCCGGGTAAAAGCGCGCCTACGCTTTGCGTGACCAGCCGGTCACCGAGATCGCTGTCGGGCGCCAGATCACGTGCCGGCACGCGCTGGATCGCCGGATGTCCAGGCAGGTCGACGGCATTGGCAATCAGCGTCGCCGCCGCATCAGCCTCGGCGCCGGTCCGTGCCAGCACGGTGACCGCGTCGGCGATGCCCAGCGAAAATGAACGGCCGCGCCAGCCGCTGGTGGCGATGCCGCACACGCCATCCTCGGCGTGGATGGTGATGCGGTCAGCGAGGCCGTGCCCGGTGCCGGCGATCGCCAGCGTCATCGACTGGGCTTCGCTGAGATGGATGGCGCTGTCACCGCCATTGTTGACATAGGCGCGATCGAGCCGGCGCCCGGCGCGCAGCGAGCTTAGAATTTCGTCGGCTACCGAACCTGCTACGGCAGCCATGGGCGTGATGAAGCTTTCCGCCAGCGGCACGACGGCAGCCTCCATGCGCCGTGCCGTCGGGCCGGCGAATGTTCGTGGTTTCAATGATGCCGGGCGACGCAGTTCGGAAAGCTCCTCGACCAGCTCGGTCAGGATCGTCTGGAAGCGCGCGACGGCCTGCGCATAGGCGGCACGGCATTCAGCCACCTCGCCAAAGACCTCGACGATAAGGTCGATCGGCCCATGGTTGAGATGAAGCCGCCTGCCGTCGGCAAGCCAGTGCGCCTGTGGGCCGTTCATCAGCCGGCCCCGTTCGCCGCGGCACGCCGCAGCTGCGCCAGCGGCGGCCAGGGGTTGTTGACCGGCGCGCCGGTGCCGCGGCGCGGATTGAGGTACTCGCCGCCCCTGGCGAGGATGTCCTCGACGCTCCGGATCTCGTTCTCATAGCCGCCGAGCCGGACATAGTCGTCGCGGCGCATGGTGAATTCGATCGGCGCGACCAGCGCCGGCGTCGGCACATAGCCGAAGCCGCCTTCCGGCACGCGGGTGACGTCGACCATCAGCGTGATGCCGCCGCCCGGCCAGACATAAACCGGCGCGCCGCCGACCGTCACATAGGTCTTCAGGCCCTGCACCGAGCGGGTGAGGTTGATCGGGTTTTCGGTGACGCCGGCGCGCAGCGAACCGCCGGCGCCGCCAATGAAGAGAACGGTGCAAAGCGCCGGCTCGCAATTGTCCTCGATGAGGCCGACGGATTTCTGCAGCCGCTGCGGGAACGCCTTCTCGACCGGCTTCAGCTGATCGTCGAGCTCGTAATAGGCGAATTGCTCGCCGGTGGTCGAAACCATGAGCAGCGACAGGCCAGGACGCGCGCCCTTCTTGGCGTTCCAGTCGCCAAGGATCGACAGCGGGTCGGAAATCGTGGTGCCGCCCCAGCCGAGGCCGGGCTCCGAGACCTTGAAGTAGCGGCCCGGGGTCGAGCGGCGGCCGATGATTTTTATGCCCGTGTCCTCCCAGCCCAGCACCTTACCGGCCTGATGCTCGGAGACGACGCCGGTGATGTGGTCGTCGACCACCACCACCTCGTCGACCAGCCCGCGCCATTGCGTGGCGAACATGCCGATGGTGGCCGAGCCGCAGCCGACGCGCATGCGGTGCTCGATCTTGCCGTCGATGACCGGCGCCTTGCCGGCCTCGACGATGACCGTGGCCCCACCATCGATGGTGAGCTCGACCGGCTTCCTGTTGCAGAGGTTGAGCAGCGCATCGCAGGTAGCGCGTCCCTCCGCCTTCGAGCCGCCGGTGAGGTGATGGACGCCGCCGAGCGACAGCATCTGCGAGCCGTATTCGCCTGTGGTGACGTGGCCGATCGCCTCGCCTTCCGACCGCACGGTCGCCGTCTCGTCGCCGATGTGGCGGTCGGTGTCGATCTTCACCTTGACGCCGCAGTAGGAGAAGATGCCTTCGGTGACGACGGTGACCAGATCGACGCCTTCGACCTCCTGGCTGACGATGAAGGGCGCCGGTTTATAGTCGGGATAGGTGGTGCCGGCGCCGATCGCGGTAACGAAGCGCCGGCCGGTGTTCACCAGTTCGCCGTTCCACGCTTCGCCCTCGGCGACGAAAGGCACGACCGCGCCGCCGGTCTCGGCCGCATGATCGAGGATGGTCAGCGGATCCATGCGCACGATGCGGCCGCCGACATTGCCGTAGCGGTCGCAGGCGCCGGTGCGGCCGTCGGCGATGTAGCACATCACCGGGCAGGCATCGCAGCGGATCTTCTCCGCCACCTGCTTCTCGCCCGGATCATGGGTTTCGAATCGTTCGGCAAGCTCGCTCATCGGCGCGCCTCCTTCTCGCGGATCGCCGCCAGGATGCGGCTCGGCGTCGCCGGCACCTTGGTGACCAGAACGCCGGCGGCGTGACGTATGGCGTTGAGGATCGCCGGCGCGGTCGGGATCAGCACATGCTCGCCCAGGCCCTTGGCGCCGAAGGGTCCTTCCGGATCCGGAACCTCGATGAGGATATGCTCGACCGGCGGCACGTCGCCGATTGTCGGGATGAGATAGTCGTGCAGGTTCTCGGTGCGGCCGGGGATGTATTCCTCCATCAGCGCCATGCCGATGCCTTGCGCGATGCCGCCCTCGATCTGGCCCTCGACCAGCAGCGGGTTGATTGCCTTGCCGACATCATGCGCGGCGGTGATCTTGATCAGCTTCACCGTGCCGAGCTTGAGATCGACCTCGAGCTCGGCGATCTGCGCGCCGTAGCCATAGACGGCGTAAGGCTTGCCCTGTCCCTTGGCGTCGAGCGGCAGCGTCGGCGGGTCGTAGGTTTCCTCCGTGACGAACACCAAACCGTCGGCATCAGCCTTTAGTGCCGACAGATCGATGCGCCGCGCCGCGTCGCCTTCCTGGATTGAGATACTTGCGCCATCGAGCGCGATCGAAGCCTGATCGGACACATTGGCAAAGCGCAGGATCTTTTCGCGCAGCGCACGCCCTGCTTTCTCGGCGGCCTTGCCAGTGACAAAAGTCTGACGCGAGGCGGATGTCTTGCCGGCGTCGGGCGTGATGGCGGTGTCGGCGCTCTTCAGCCGGAATTTGTCCAGCGGCAGGCCAAGCGCGTCGGCGCAGATCTGCGTGATGACCGTGTTCGAGCCCTGGCCTATATCAACGGCGCCCTGATGCAGCACGACGTCGCCAGCGGCACAGATGCCGACCTTGATCGTCGAGGGATTAGGCAGCGAAGTGTTGCCGCAGCCATACCAGCAGGAGGCGACGCCGACGCCGCGTTTGCTTGCCCCATTGGCGGCGTTGAAGGCTTCGGCCTCGGCAAGCGCACGTAACCAATGCGGGCGAAGCGCTTCCAGGCATTCGCCGATGCCGACGCCGGACTCCAAACGCTGTCCAGTGACCGTTTCGGAGCCGTTCCGAAGGCAGTTCTTCAAGCGAAAATCGATGCGGTCCATGCCGAGCTTGCCGGCAAGCTCGTCATAGAGCGTCTCCTGCATGATGGTCGACTGTGGCACGCCGAAGCCGCGGAAGGCGCCGGCAATCGGACCGTTGGTGTGGATCGCGTAGCCCGTCGCCCGGTAGTTCGGCGTCAGATAGGGACCGGAGGCATGCACCGGCACACGGTTGGCGACCGTCGGGCCCCAACTGGCATAGGCGCCGGTGTTGAAGTCGCCTGAGAACACCATGCCGGTAATGCGGCCTTCGGCATCCGCGCCGATGGTCGCCGTCATTTCGGCGGGATGGCGCTTGGTGGTCGACATCATCGATTCATTGCGCGTGTAGGCAAGTGCTGCCGGCCGGCCCGTTTTCATCGCCACCAGGCCGATGAGAGGTTGCAGCGAGACGTCGAGTTTCGAGCCGAACCCGCCGCCGGTGGCGGTCGGCACGATGCGCACCTTCTCGACGGCGAGGCCGAGCACCTTGGCCGTCTCGTCGCGGTCCATGTAGGGCGCCTGCGTGCAGGCGACCACGACGAGTGTGTCGCCGTCCATGTAAGCATAGCCGGCTTCCGGCTCGATATAGGCATGCTCGACGAAGGACGTCTCGATGGCGCCGGACACGGTGACAGCGGCGGCAGCCAGCGCAGTTTCAGGATCGCCCCGCTCGACCAGGCCCGAGGTGAGCAGGTTCGCCGGTCGGTGGCTGTGGATCAGCAAGGCGCCGTCGGCTTTCGCCTCGGCGGGCTGCAGCACTTGCGGCAGCTCCGTCCAGCTGATCGGAAAATCCGTCAGGTCGAGATCGAGGATCGCTTCGCGCTCGCCCGCCACCAGCGCCACCGCCTCGCCGCGGAGACGCACAAAGCCCTCGGCGAGCGCGGGCTGGTCGGCAAAGGGGCCGATGGCCCCGAAGCAGTTCTTGCCCGGAATGTCGGCCGCGGTGAAGACGCCGGCGATGCCGGGACGCGCGTCCGCCCACGCCTCCAGATCGCCGAAGCTGAAGCGGGCGTGATAATGCGGCGAGCGGACGACGAGCACGGCCAGCGCATCGGCCGGGAAGCTGTCGCCGCCGAACTTCTCGTCGCCCGTAACCTTGGGCACGCCATCAAGGCGGACGGGAGAGGCGCCGACAGCGTGGCCGACCTCGGGCAAGCGAAAGTCGAGTTTGCCATCAAATCCGCAAAGCTGGGGCTGCCCCTCACCCTTACCCTCTCCCCGCGAAGAACGGGGAGTGGGGGGCGTCGGCGATGGAGTTCGTCCCTTCTCCCCGTCATTATACGGGGAGAAGGTGTCGGCAGGCGGATGAGGGGCAGCGCCGAACGCCGATGGTTCGCCCGCCGACCGTCCTGCACTCATGACCGCGGCAATGATCTTCCGATAGCCGGTGCAGCGGCAGAGCACGCCGCCGAGCGCATCCTGCGTCTCGGCCTCGCTCGGCGTCGGGTTGCGTTCCAAAAGCGCGGTGGCAGCCACCAGCAGGCCCGGCGTGCAGATGCCGCACTGCGCTGCGCCGTGCTCCAGGAACGAGACCTGCAAGGCGGAGAGCCTGCCATTGGCGAGGCCCTCGATCGTGGTGACACAAGCTCCGGAGACGGAGGCCGCTGGCACCAGGCAAGCGCAGACCGGATCGCCGTCGATCAGAACGGTGCAGGCGCCGCAATCGCCGGCGTCGCAACCGACTTTGGTGCCGGTCAGCCTCAGCTCTTCGCGCAAAACCTGCGACAGCCGCCGCACCGGCGGCACCGAGACGCTGACGGCGGCGCCATTGACCTCGAAGGCGATGTCGGTGCGTTCCATGCCGGGCTGGTCCATGTTCATGCCGCCACCTTGCTTTCGCCGAGGCCGACGGCGGCACGCACGGCGCGTGCAACGATCTCGCGCGCCGCATCTTGCCGATATTCGGCGCTGCCGCGCACATCGCCGATCGGCGATAGTTCATCGATCGGCGCGGAAAGGACGGTGTCGGCAAGCGCGGGCGCGACCGGCTGGCCGCGCAAAGCGGCCTCGACGCCGGCCAGACGGCGGGCGACGGCGGAGCAGGCGCCGACGGCGATCGCCGCATCCGCGACCGCGCCATCCTCGATCACGAGACGCGCGGCAGCCATGGCAATCGAGATGACCAGATAGCGCCGGGCGCCGAGCTTGACGAAGGCCGATGTGCCGACGGCCAAACGCTTCGGGACGCGGATGGCGGTGACCATCTCGCCCGGCTGCAGCGCAGTGCGGCGATTGCCGAGAATGAACTCGCCAAGCGGCAAGTGGCGCGCGGCTTTTGCCGACCGCAATTCGACATCGGCGTCGAGCACCAGCAGCGCCGGAACGCCATCGGCAGCGGGCGAGGCATTGCAGAGATTGCCGGCAACCGAAGCAACATTCTGGATCTGGACGGAGCCGACTTCGCGCGCGGCCGCCTTCAGCGCGTCGAACGCCGCCGGCAGCGGCTGGCGCACGACGTCGGTCCAGGTCGTGCGGGCGCCGATCCGCCAGTGATCGTCGGTCTCGGCGATGCCGCGCAGCGCGGCAAGGCCGTTGATGTCGAGGATATTGTCGCGGAAAGGTTTTGCGCCCTGCGCCGGATAGAAATCCGTGCCGCCGGCGAGGATGCGCCAGCGGTCCTCGCCAAGCAGAGCGAGCGCCTCGTCAACCGTGGTGGGTTTCGCGTAACGGGTCACGCTTTGCCTTCCCAGAAAGGGGCCTTTCCGAGGGAACCTGCCGGGCATCAGGCCGGGGCAAATTCATTCGTATGCAAATGATATCAACTTCGCCGCAATTGTCAAAGCGAAGCCGCCGGCCAGGGCTGTCACAAACAGGCCGCTACGGCTTTGTTATGCCAGTGGAGGTTGACGCCGTCGGCCATCTGGTCAAGGTTCCGTGTCCGGTCGCGTCAACTGGACCCCAAGCCGAGACAGAAGGGAGGCCGCATGGCCGAGGAAGCGCTCATCGTCATCGACCTGCAGAACGATTTTTGCCCAGGCGGCGCGCTGGCTGTTGCCGGCGGTGACGAGATCGTGCCGCTGGTCAACGACCTGATCCGACGGACCGATCATGTGATCCTGACGCAGGACTGGCACCCCGCTGGCCATTCGAGCTTCGCTTCCAGCCATCCCGGCAAGCAGCCCTTCGAGACCATCGAGATGCCCTACGGGCCGCAGACGCTCTGGCCGGATCACTGCATCCAGGGCAGCCTCGGTTCCGATTTCCACTCCGGGCTTGCCTGGACCAAGGCCGAGTTGGTGATCCGCAAGGGCTTCCGCGCGGCGATCGATAGCTATTCGGCCTTCTTCGAAAACGACCATACGACGCCGACCGGCCTCGCCGGCTATCTGGAGGAACGCGGCATCGATGCCGTCACCCTGGTCGGGCTCGCCACCGATTACTGTGTCGCCTATTCGGCGCTCGACGCGGTCAAGCAGGGCTTCAAGGCGACCGTGCGGCTCGACGCTTGCCGCGGCATCGACCTCAACGGCTCGCTCGACACGATGATCGCGCGCATGCGCGAGGCCGGCGTGACGCTCGAAGACCATTTGTCGGACTGACCGGACCGTGGGGCATCGCGGGGGCTTCACGACATTCGCGAAGGCGTTGGCGGCAGGCATGGCTGGCGCACTCCTGATCGCTTTTCCGCAACCGGCTTTCGCCGCCGAGGCTCACGAACTGCCGGGCGCGGCGATGTCGTTGTGGTGGGCGCTGCCCTTTGCCGGGCTGCTGCTCTCGATCGCAACCGGACCGCTGCTGTTCCATCATGTCTGGGAGCATCACTACGGCAAGATCGCCGCCGCCTGGGCTGCGCTGGTGGTGCTGCCGCTGGCGATCGCCTTCGGCGTGCCTATGGCGGGCGAGGCGGTGCTGCACACGCTGCTCACCGAATACATGTCCTTCATCATCCTGTTGTTCGCGCTCTACACGATTTCGGGCGGCATCCTGCTTGCCGGCAACATCCACGGCACGCCATTGGTCAATGCCGGCCTGCTGCTAATCGGCGCGATCCTCGCCTCGATCATCGGCACCACCGGCGCCTCGATGATCCTGATCCGGCCAATGCTGCGCGCCAACGACAACCGGCCGTTCAACGCGCATGTGGTGATCTTCTTCATCTTCCTGGTCTCCAACATCGGCGGCTCGCTGACGCCGCTCGGCGACCCGCCGCTGTTCGTCGGCTTCCTGCGCGGTGTCGACTTCTTCTGGACGACAGCCAACCTCTGGCGCGAGACACTGTTCACCGGCGGGCTGGTGCTCGTCGTCTTCCTGGCGCTCGACATCGTCCTGCATCGCCGCGAGGGCGGCGTGCCCAAGATCAAAGATCCTACGCCGGACACCAAGGTGCGCCTGCGGGGCCTCGCCAACCTGCCGCTGCTCGCCGGCGTGATCGGCGCGATCCTGCTTTCCGCCAGTTGGAAGCCAGGCGTCAGCATCCCGATCCTCGGCGTCGGCCTCGAACTGCAGAACCTCGTGCGCGACGCGATCATCCTGGCGCTGGTCTGGCTGTCGCTTCGCGTGTCTTACAAGAGCCACCGCGAAGCGAACGGCTTCACCTGGGGGCCGATCGCCGAAGTGGCGAAATTGTTTGCCGGCATCTTCATCTGCATCGTGCCGGTCATCGCGATCCTGAGGGCAGGTCACGACGGCGCGCTGGCGCCGCTGGTGTCGCTCGTCACCTCCGCCGACGGCCAACCGAACAACCTCGCCTATTTCTGGCTGACCGGAGCGCTGTCGTCCTTCCTCGACAACGCGCCGACCTATCTGGTGTTCTTCGAGCTTGCCGGCGGCGATGCAAGGCACCTGATGACGGAGGCTGCCTCGACGCTTGCCGCGATCTCGGTCGGCGCTGTGTTCATGGGCGCTAACACCTATATCGGCAACGCGCCCAACTTCATGGTCTTTGCCATCGCCAGGCATCGCGGCTTCAAGATGCCGGGCTTCTTCGGCTACATGGCGTGGTCGGGCGTGGTGCTGATCCCGACGTTTTTGATTGCGGGGTTTTTGTTTTTCGGTTGAGCCGAAAAACCATAACCGGTTCGCTCTGCCCCCTTTAAGGCGATCACGCGGAGCGGTCGGGCGGCTGTCAGATCGCGTGATCAGCGTATCGGTTTCGAAGCTGGGATCGGCCAGCGGCCGCCGGCATAGAGCCACCAGTAGGAGATAGCGCTTGCGTATGCGCGGTCATCAATTTCTGCTATTAGCAAAGAGAGGTGCGGGATCAGGTTCGATTGAACCTGAGGAATGCTTATCGAAAGCAAGCTATTCTTGGGGCGCCAATGACCATCCAAACCGAGAGCCTGCCCTATCTGTCAGCCGAATTCCTGGATAGCCTAACGATTTCGACGTCCGATGTAGTCGACGAAATCGAGCGACAGATCATCGGTCAGCGGCGGGGCGAGGTATGGTGTGCGCCGAAGGCGGTGGTGCTGCCAGGCGACGACCGCTACATCATGGCAACTCTCGGTGTCGCCACCGAGCCCCGGGTGCTGGCGACCAAATCACTGGTCGTCAACCCCCGTAACCCCGAGCGGGGACTTGCAACCCTGAACTCGCTGGTCACCCTTCTCGACGGCGAGACGGGACAGCCGCTTGCTGTGGTCGACGGCAATTGGGTTACTGCGAAACGCACGGCGGGTCTAAGCGCCGTGGCGGCCAGGCGTCTGGCCCGGGCCGACTCGGCGTGCGTCGCGTTCATCGGATGCGGCGTTCAGGCGCGCGGTCATCTCGAAGTTCTGGCCGATCTTTTTCCGCTGCAGGAGATTCGGGCCTTTGGTCGGGGCAAAGACAGTCGTGACGCACTGTGTCGGATAGCTGAGAGGCGTGGTCTGACCGCAGTAGCGAGTGATACCGCCAAAGCGGCGATCGAATCTGCTGACATCGTGGTGACGACAGTCACTTTGATACCCGAGCCGGTTCCATTTTTGGATGCGCGTTGGCTGAAGGCCGGAGCCTTCGCAACCATGACCGATCTGGCCCTGCCTTGGTTGCCTGAGACCATGGCTGTCTTCGATCGCATCGTCATAGACGATTTGGCGCAAGAGGCGCATATGAGCAGGCCGATGGTGAGGCCCGAACTCGTCGCCGGCGACCTGACAGGTTTGGTCGGCGGCGACGTGCCGGGTCGTCAGAGCGCAAATGAGCGAACAGCATTCGCGTTCCGCGGCATGGCGGTTGGCGATCTCGCAATTGCCGGGCTGGCATTTGTGCGCGCGAAAGCGAGCGGCGCGTTGGATGATTAGAGTTCGATGTGAAGGCCCCTTGACGGGTCTGCGTAAGGGCCAAGTCATCCTACGCCGACATAACGGCGCACAGCCGATGGGTCGGCGCGCAATGCCTCGACATCGACGGTCTCGCGGTTGCGACCGTTCTCGATGAATGAGACGCGGTCAGCGACTGAAAGCACGGCATCGACCCGCTGCTCGACCAGGATGGTCGAAACGCCGAGGTCGCGCAGCTTCGCCACCGTCTCGCGGATCTTGGCGATCATCGACGGCATCAACCCCTCGGTCGGCTCGTCGAGCAACAGCACCTGCGGCTCGAGGCAGAGCGCGCGCGCCATGGCCAGCATCTGCTGCTCGCCGCCGGAGAGCGTGCCGGACCGCTGCTTCAGCCGCTCTCGCAGCAATGGGAAAAGGTCGAGGACTCTTTCACGCGTAGCCCTGTCCTTGCCGCGCGCCATCAGGCCGATCTCGATGTTTTCCGCCACCGTCATGTCGGCAAACAGCCGCCTGCCCTGCGGCACATAGGCGACGCCCGCCTTCGGCACGTCATGCGCGGTGAGCCGGGTCAATTCCGTGCCGTTCAGCCTGATCGAGCCTGCCGTGGCCGGAACCAGCCCCATGATCGCCTTCAGCGTCGTCGTCTTGCCGGCACCGTTGCGGCCGAACAGGCAAAGCACCTCGCCCTTGTTGAGCGTGAGGTCGAGGCCGTAGAGCACCTGCACCTCGCCATAGAAGCAGTCGAGGCCGGAAATGGTGAGCGCCTTCGATGCCTCAGCCATGCGTCGCTCCGAGATAAGCATCCTGGACCTCGGGGTTGGCGCGGATCTGCTCCGGCGTGCCCTCGGCGAGGATCTTTCCCGAATTGAAGACGGTGATGCGGTCGGCAAGCTGCATGACGACCGGCATGTTGTGCTCGATGAGCAGCACGGTGGCGTTCCTGGCGATCTCGCGCACCAGGGTGACGAAGTTGTCGATCTCGCTGTCGGCTAGGCCTTGCGTCGGTTCGTCGAGGATCAGGAGTCTTGGCTTCAGCGCCAGGCCCATCGCCACTTCCAGCAGGCGCTGGTGGCCGTAGGACAACTGCCCGGCCAGCGTGCCGGCGCGGTCGGCGAGGCCGGTGCGCTCCAGCGCCGCCATGACGCCGGTCCTGACCGCGCCTTTCGAGCGGCTGTCGGTCAGCGTGCGCTGCACCGGTAGCGCGACATTGTCGAATGCCGTGAGATTGGCGAAGACGCTGGTGATCTGGAAGGTGTAGGCGACGCCGAGGCGAACTCTTTTGTAAGCGGGCATGGTCGTGATGTCGGCGCCGTCGAAGACGATCATGCCGGAGGACGGGCGGATGCGGCCCGAGAGCAGGCTGACGAAAGTGGTCTTGCCGGCGCCGTTGGGCCCGATGATGGCGCGGATCTCGCCCGGGATCAGCGCGAAATCGACGCCGTCGACGGCGCGCAGCCCGCCGAAATGGCGCGACAGCCCCTTGGTGGTGAGCAACGGCGTCACGGCAGCCACCCCAGCCAGCGCTGGCGGATGGAGCCCAGAACGCCCTTCGGGGCAAACAGCACCAGCAGGATCAGCGCGACGCCGACGATCAGCAGATAGGCGGAGGTGAAGCCGCTGGTGATATCGGTGACATAGTACATGAACAGCGTGCCGATGAGCGGTCCGAGCGTCGTCGCGGCGCCGCCGAGCAGCACCCAGAGCAACGGCAGGATCGAATACTGCACCGAGGCGAAGCTGGAGCCGATATAGCCGAACAGCAGTGCATAGGCAGCACCGGACGCGGCGCAGATGGCGCCGGAGGCAACGACGGCTGCGAGCTTGTTGGCGACGGTGTGGTAGCCCAGCATCTTGGTGCGCTCCTCATTCTCGCGGATGGCGACCAGCACGCGACCGAAGCGGGAGCGGACGATGGCAAGGGTGGCGAGCAGCACGACCGAGAACAGCGCCAGCGCGCTCATGTAGCGCACGGTGGAATTGGTCAGGTCGAGCGAAGCGCCGCCGATCGTGATCATTCGCGACGCCTGCTGGACGACCAGGCCCTGGTCGCCGCCGGTCCAGGCGGCGAAATAGAGGATGAGCAAATAGAAGACCTGCGCGAACATCATGGTGACGATCATGAAGGCGACGCCCGAGGTGCGCAGCGCAAGCAGCCCAATGACCAAGGCGAGGACTGCGCCGCAGGCGATACCGGCAACGAAGGCTTCCGGCACGCCCCAGCCGAGATGGTAGACCGCGAGCCCGGCGCCGTAGAGGCCGGCCGAGAAGAACATCGCGTGACCAAGGCTGAGCAGCCCGACATAGCCGAAGAGCAGATTGTAGCCCATGGCGAAGACGGCCAGCGCCATGATGCGCGCGAAGAGGCCCTGGTGATAATCGGGCAGGACGAAGTTCAGCGCGAACAGAAGCGCGAGGACGCCGATATGCAGGGCGTAGATTTTTGCCGGCGAATCATTCCTCATCGCTGGGTGGTCCCGAACAGGCCTTGCGGCCGGAACACAAGAACCATGGCAACCACCAGCGTGGCGATGATCTTGGCCAGTGTCGGCGAGAAGAACATCGAGACGATGCCGTCGGCGAGGCCGATCAAGATGGCGGCGACCACGGTGCCGCGCAGCGAGCCCAGCCCGCCGATGATGACGACGATGAACGAGAGCAACAGCGGGTCCTGCCCCATCAGGTAGTGCGCCTGGCTGATCGGCACGATCAGCACCGCGGCGATCGCCGCCAGCATGGCGCCGACGGCGAAGACACCGGCGTAGATGCGCTCGACCGGAATGCCGAAGGCCTGCGCCGTCTCGCGGTCATACTGGGTCGCCCGCATGATCAGGCCGATCCTGGTGCGGGTCAGCACCAGCCAAGTCAGCACGAGCAGGATGGCCGACGCAGCAACCACCGACAGCTTGTAGCCGGAATAGCCGAACCACGGCAGCAGGATGCGGTAGCTGAAGGGCGGCTCGACCGGGCGCGCCTCGGGGCCGTAGAAGGTGAGCGCCAGCTGCTGGATGATGTAGAGCATGCCGATGGTGGCGACGATGGTGCTTTCGGGATTGTAGTTCAGCCGGCGCAGCACCAGCCATTCGGCAAGAAACGCGACCAGCCCGACCAACAAGGGCGCGATCACAAGTGCGGCGACGAAGCCGACCGCCGGATGGCCCGATATCGCCGTCGAGATCGCCCAGGCGAGCACCGCGCCCAACATGAAGAACTCGCCATGGGCGACGTTAACGATGCGCATGACGCCGAACACCAGCGACAGGCCGAGCGCCGTAAGCGCCAGCACGGCGGAGGTGACGAGGCCTTCGAGGGCAGCGAGGAGAAGGTGGGGTCCGAAGTGCATTCAGGGCGCCCTTGACCCTCCCCCTCGTGGGGAGGGTGACCGCGCAGCGGTCGGGTGGGGGGTGGGGCATGGGCCGTCGCAGCCCCCACCCCGTCTCATAGGCTTCGCAAAATGCGAAGCCTATCGCCGACCCTCCCCACAAGGGGAGGGTGAAGCGTTCACAGCGCCTGCGTCGTGTAATCCCCTTCCGGCTCGTAGAGGCCGTCCTCGATCTTGGTCTTGTGGACGACCTTGAGCTTGCCGCCCTCGACCTTGGAGATGTTCTGGATGCCAAAACACTGGTGGATCTTGCCGTTGAAGGTCTTTGGGCCCTGCGGATGCTCCGGCCCTTCGGCGAATTCCTTCAGCGCCTCGGTCGCCTCGACCAGCTTGGCGCGATCCTCAGGCCCCTTGTAGCCGGCATCCTCCATCGCCTTCTTGACGACGTAGAGCGTCTCCCAGCAGCCGAACATGTGCGAGGCGGTGGAGACGTCCTTGGGATCGCCGACGGCGGCGCCGTTGTCGTCGATGCCAACGGCGGCGCGGTAGGCTTGCTGCGCGGCGGAATCGTCCGGCTGCGCATAGCGCGGCGACCCTTCCCAGAAATGGCTGCCGTCGAGGAATTCAAGGCCGGGGCTGTTGATGTCGACGGCCTCAAGCGAATCCATGAAGCCGAAGAGCTGCGGCCTTTGCGAGCCATAAAACTCGCCGAGTTCCTTGACGAAGGTGAGCACGGCCGGGCCGACCATGACGTGGTAGATGACTTCCGTCTCGGCCGGGATCTGCGGGAAGTATTTGGTGAAGGAGCTCTCCGTCGGCGGGATGGCGATCTGCGCGATGACGTCGGCGCCTTGCGCCTTCAGCGCCGGCGGCAGGTAGTCGCGATGGTCGTAGCCGAAGGCGAAGTCGGGGAAGATCTGCGTCACCTTCTTGCCGGCGTTCGCCGCGATCCAAGGCGCCATCGACTTGATCTGGCTCTTCACGTCGGTGATGCCCGGCTGGAAGACGTAGCGGTTGAGCTTGGTGGAGGCGACGTGATGGCCTTCGCTGACCACGAAATAGGGGATCTTGTTCTCGCCGGCGGCGGGCGCCGAACCGATCACGACATGCGAGAACAGCGTGCCGAAGACGATGTCGGTCTTGTGCTGTTTGGCGAACTTGCCGACCACCTCGGCGCCGCGGGCGGGATCGGTGCCGTCATCCTCGATGACAAGCTCGACCTTGCGGCCGCCGATGCCGCCGGCGTCGTTGATCGCCTTGACCGCGGCGGCGCTCGTCTTCTCATACCAGCGGCCATAGGCGGCGCCGATGCCGGTGCGATGCGACTGGAAGCCGATCTTGATCGGCGCCGAGCTCTGCGCCTGGCTGTAGCGGACGAAGCCTGGCGCCAGCGCAAGGCCGGCGCCGGCGGCCATGCCTTTCAGCGCGGTGCGGCGCGAAAGGGTGGTCTTGGAGAGGTCGAAAAATCCGTTCTTGTCAGCCATGTCCGTTCCCCTGTTTTTCAGTCTGACCAGCGATAAGGCGGCTCGATCCTCCGCGCTTGGAGGACGCGAAAATTGCATGTGTACAAACTAAATCACCAAAGCCATGACGTGGCAAGCGAGCTTCCCTCGCGTCATGACGGCCCTTGTCTCATCCCGCCGTCGGCGTGGCAAGCAGCCATAGGCCGAATATCGTGTAGGCGATCATCAGAAGCGTCAGCGGCAGCTGGCTGAGCCCCGCGCGAGAGGCTTGCGGATGCAGTCGCCAGGCGAGCCCATGCGCGATCAGGACCGCCAGCACGTGGCCGGCGATGATGACGCCGGCCCGCAGATTCCACAGCCACCAGGCCGACCCGGCGCCGGCCACGACGCCCGCCTCGACCATCATGTCGGCGGTGCCGATCAGGTTCCAGCCGAGCGCGAAGGGATCGGACAGCGCAACCAGCGCGTACTGGCCGTCGACGAGCAGCGCTGTGAGGTAGTGTGCGACGTGATAGGCCAGCGCGATCGGCACGATCGACCACACCAGCAGGCCGGCGGCCTCACCGAATGAATGCTCGCCGCCGGCAAGGCGCTGGCCGAGGAAGACCGCCAGCGCGAAGATCGCCGCCAGCAAGACAAAAGCCAGCACCAGGCCGAAAGTGCCGATGCCTATCAGCGCGGTGCGGCCGGGAAACTCCAGCGGATTGATGCCGAACAGTCCGAGCCAGAAGAAGGTTTTGGACAGGCCGTCGAAGGATACCGACGACAAGGCCAGCAAGAGAAAAGCCGTGCCGCTTGCCGGCAACGAGGAGGCGGCAAGCAGCTCCGAACCCGGGCAGCAGAGGCTGAGCCGGCCTTGTTCGCGCTGGAAGGGCGCGAAGCGGGCGACCATGGAGAAGAAGATCGTCAGGAATTCGCCGCGCCGACTCCAGTCTTCGTAACCGAAGGCCAGCATGGCGGCGACGCTGAACAGCCAGTAGATGCCGGCGGCGAGAGCCAAGCGAGATGGATCGTCTGGCGCCGGGTCGATCAGTTCGAACCAGGCGAAGGCGAAGAACAGCGCGAAGGCTGGCCAGAGGCCGAGCCATGACGGCAGGCGCGATGGCTGGGTCCCGTCACCGCCTCCGCCGCCCGGCCGGCCCACGATGCGCCAAAATCCGTACCACGGGTTAAGCCAAGACCAGAGGTCGCCGAACACGCCCTGCAGCAGGGTGAAGCCGGCCCAGAGCAGCGTCCAGATCACCAGCGGAAGCGGGTTGGAGAGCGGATCGCGGCTGCCGAAAATGCCAGCCGCAATCAGCAACGCGAAGCCGGCAAAGGAAAGCAGGCTGACGATGGTGCGCGGGCCGTCGCCGAAGGCGAACAAGGACAGGTGCCTGCGCCAGATCCGGTCGAGAGCGGCGGGCGGCAGCAGCGCCAGGACGAGGAAGCTGACGGCCACCGCCAATGCGCCGCCGGCGATGTAGTAGCCGGTCGGCAGAAGCAGGACATGGCCGCGGTCGGAGGCGTGCGCGAAGGCGGGGGTGGGGAGGAGTGGCGTCAGCGCCAACGCGACTGCGAGGGATCGAGGCCCGAGGGGATTATCTGCAGCGTCGCGATCCTTCGCACCCCCCTCTGTCCTGCCGGACATCTCCCCCGCAAGGGGGGAGATTGGCTGTCGCCGCCGCTTTCGCCAATCGCCAGCGTCCCAGGAGAAGCGCCCCCCGGATGAACTGTCGATCTCCCGTGTCGCCGCCGCTTTCGCCAATCGCCAGCGTCCCAGGAGAAGCGCCCCCCGGATGAACTGTCGATCTCCCCCCTTGCGGGGGAGATGTCCGGTCCACCCTTCGCAGCTGCAGCGCAGCTGCTGCGGAGGACGGGCAGGACAGAGGGGGGTGGGCGGGAACTCAACTTATGCGAAATTCCATATGACTGGCGCGACCAGATCAGCCAGTGCTCACACCTTGACCAGCTGCCTTACGCGCCCCTTCTCGCCAAAGATCCTGAGATACCTTTTGATCTCCTTCTCATCCCCCGTCGCCTTGGCCGGGTTGTCGGAGAGTTTCACCGCGGGCCGGCCATTGGCTTCGCTGACCTTGCAGACCAGCGAGATGGCATCGAGGCTCTTGGTCTCGGTCGGCGCACAGCCTTCGAAATCATTGGTGAGGTTGGTGCCCCAGCCGAAGGACATGCGCACCTTGCCCTTGAAGTGACGATAGGCCTCCTCGATGGTCTCGACCTCGAGTCCGTCGGAGAAGATGAGCAGCTTCTGTTTCGGGTCCTTGCCCTTCTCGCGCCACCAGGAGAGTATCTTCTCGCCGCCTTCGATCGGAGGCGCGCTGTCGGGGCGGAAGCCGGTCCAGTCGGCGATCCAGTCCGGCGCATCGCGCAGGAACGCAGCCGTACCAAATGTGTCCGGCAGCACGATCAGAAGGTTGCCGCCATAGTAGCGCTGCCAGTCCTGCAGGACCTTGTAGGGCGCTTCGCGCAACTCCTCTTCGGAATTGGCAAGCGCGCCAAAAACCATCGGCAATTCATGCGCGTTGGTGCCGAGCGCCTCGAGGTCGTTGTCCATGGCCAGAAGCACGTTGGAGGTGCCGGTGAAGGCCTCGCCGATGCCTTCCTTCAGCGCCTCGACGCACCAGCGCTGCCACAGGAAAGAGTGGCGGCGGCGCGTGCCGAAATCGGAAATGCGAATGCCGGGCAGCGCTTTCAGCCGCTCGGTCTTGTCCCACATCTTGGCCTTGGCGCGGGCATAGAGCACGTCGAGCGCGAACGGACCGAAGGAGCGCATGGCGGCACGTGAGCGCAACTCGTTGATGATGGCGAGTGCCGGGATTTCCCAGAGCGTCGTGTACATCCAGGGACCGGGGAAGGACAGTTCGTACTGGCCATCGCGCTTGGTGAGTTCGTAGTCGGGCAGCCGGAAATCCTCCAGCCAGGCGAGGAATTCCGGCTCGAAGATCTGCTTGCGGCCATAGAAGGTGTTGCCGCCCAGCCAAATCATCTCCTTTTTGGAGAAGCGCAAGGTGCGGGCGTGGTCAAGCTGCTCACGCAATTCGCCTTCGTCGATCTCGTCGGCGAGACGGACCGAAGTGGTACGGTTGATCAACGTGAAGGTGGCGTCCACCTCGGAGTACATGCCCCAGATCATCTGCAGCATCAAAAGCTTGTAGAAATCGGTGTCCAGCAGGCTGCGGACAATCGGGTCCAGCTTCCAGGTGTGGTTGTAGACACGCCGCGCTATATCGGTCTTTGCCATGTCCTGCCTTCACTGCTCAGGCTTCGCCTTGTTGTTGAGCAATTCCGGATGGAAAACCGCTGCGCACTTTCCTGGAATTGCTCACTCTTGCCTTCACGCAATTCCGGACGGAAAACCGCTGCGCACTTTTCCTGGAATTGCTCCGAAAGCCTCTTAGCATCGAATTTCCGAAAGTTCTGCCCGCTTTGCCGGCTGGCCTGACAAAAAGCAGCGATGCAAGTCCAGCAGTCAGGACGCCGTCCTGGCGCCGATCACCTTGAGCGCAGGTCGCTTCCTGCGGCTCGGCACACGGCCGGCCACCGGCGCATCGGCCCGACCCTCATCCTGTTCCTTCTCGGCGAACAGCCAGTCGATGAAGAGCTGGACGATCGGCGCCGAGCGCATCTCGTTGCGGCAGACGACATAAAAATCGTCGACCGCCGGCACCGAGAGGGTGAAGGGCGCGACGAGCATGCCCCGGGCCAGCAAGGCGCGCGCGGTGACGGAATCGCCGAGCGCCACACCATGGCCGTGGACTGCCGCCTCAGTCGCCATGCGCGCATCGCCCAGATGATGGCGGCGGCCGCGCTCCAGGTCGAGTGCGTCTGCGGCGGCGAGCCAGGTGTGCCATTCACGGCCGTCGTCGCCATGCAAGAAGACGTGATCGGCGAGATCGCGGATTGTGCGGATCGGCCGGTTGTTGATCAGCGTCGGGCTGACCACCGGAAAGAGCTCGAGGCCCGACCATTTGCGTATCCAGCAGTCGCTCCAGCTGCCGTCGCCATAGTGCACGCAAACATCGATGTGCGGCGCGCGAATGTCCCTCGCGTCGTTGGAGGGGATCAGCGTGAGCTGGATGTCGGGATATTGCGCGGTGAAGGAGCCGAGCCGCGGCGTCATCCACAAAAGCAGCAGCGCCGGCACGCAGGATACCGACAGCACGCCGGCGCTTGCCGGCCTCGTCATGCGCTGGGTGGCGGCGGCGATGCCCTCGAAGGCGGCCGAAACCGCCGGCAGGAACTCGGCGCCATGCGGCGTCAGCTTCACGCGCTGACCGGTGCGCTCGAACAGCTTCACGCCGAGCGATTGTTCGAGCGCCTTGATCTGATGGCTTACGGCGCCATGGGTGACGCTGAGCTCGCCCGCCGCTTTGGTCAGCGAGGCATGCCGCGCCGTTGCCTCGAAGGCGCGAAGCGGGTTCAGCGGCGGCAGGCGTTTGGCCATGGACAACTCCCAACTTTGTGAGATTTTCTCACAACAAAGACCCTAACAATATCAATTGATTTTTCAATGCGGCTGCCGGACACTTTTGCCCGGAACAGCTTCAAGAGACGTGAAATCCGCAGGGCAGCCGGCGGGCAACGATCCGACCGGCAACGGCCGGCTTGGCAACCGTCCATGCGGGCGGCGCTGCAAGCAATCACAGAGGAGGACCGGACATGGGTTACGATCGCGGCAAGCTCGAAGCGTTGCGCCGCAAATATGGCGAGAGCCATGGCGGCGAGATGTTCGACCCGAAGTTCCGCAAGGTCGCCGACAAAATCTTTTCGAAGAGCGGCACGCGGCTCGCGCCCTATTCCGGTGTCCCGACCTTCCTTGCCGCGCCCTACCGGCAGGTGGCCGCCGGCAATCCGGATTTCGGCGATTTGCAGGTGGCGATGATCGGCGTGCCGATGGACCTCGGCGTCACCAACCGGCCGGGCGCGCGCTTTGGGCCCAGGGCGCTGCGCGCCATCGAGCGCATCGGCCCCTACAACCACGTGCTGGAATGCGCGCCGACGCACGAGCTACGCGTCGCCGACATCGGCGACACGCCGTTCCGCAGCCGCTACCGGCTGGAGATCAGCCATGAAGACATCGAACACCGCACCAACCAGATCGTCGATGCCGGGGTCCTGCCGCTCTCGGTCGGCGGCGACCATTCGATCAGCCATCCGATCCTGAAAGCGGTCGGCAAAAAGGCACCGGTCGGCATGATCCATATCGACGCCCACTGCGACACCAGCGGCCTGTTCGACATGACCAAATTCCATCATGGCGGACCGTTCCGCAACGCGGTGCTGGACGGCGTGCTCGATCCCACCCGCACGATCCAGATCGGTATTCGCGGCTCGGCCGAGTATCTATGGGAGTTCACCTATGAATCCGGCATGACCGTGGTGCATGCCGAAGAGGTGACCGGCCTCGGCATCCCTGCCATCATCGAGAAAGCGCGGAAAATCGTCGGCGACGGGCCGACCTACATCTCCTTCGACGTCGACAGCATCGACCCGGCCTTCGCGCCTGGCACCGGCACGCCGGAAGTCGGCGGGCTGACGACGCGCGAGGTGCTCGAGCTGCTGCGCGGCATGAAAGGCCTCAACATCGTCGGCGGCGACGTCGTCGAGGTGGCGCCGCAATATGACGCGACCACCAACACCGCCCATGTCGGCGCCCAGGTCCTGTTCGAGATTCTCAGCCTGATGGTGTTCAGCCCGGCGATCAAGAAGGTCTGACGCGAACCAATACGGCCGTCGCGCTGGAGCCGGCGGCCGGTTTCAACAAACAAGCTTCCAGCAGGGGAACCACAATGACACTTCGCAACGCACTGAAATCCGCGCTCGCGGCAATGCTGATACTCGGTGCGGCCGGCCTCGCCACGCAGGCGAGAGCCGACGCCATCGACGACATCACCAAGGCAGGCGCCATCAATGTCGGCATCTTTTCGGACTTCCCGCCCTTCTCGTCGGCCAGCGCCGACATGAGCATCAAGGGCTATGACATCGACGTGGCGCAGGCGATCGCCGATGCATTGAAGGTGAAGCTCAACCTCGTCAGCGTCACCGGCCAGAACCGCATCCCGTATCTCACCGACAAGCGAGTCGATATCCTGATGAGCGTGGGCTACTCGAAGGAGCGTGAGCAGGTGATCGACTTCGCCGCCGCCTACGCGCCCTACTACATCGCCGTCATCGGCCCGGCCGAGCTTGCCGTCAAAGGCAAGGAAGACCTCGCCGACAAGTCGATCGCCGTCAACCGCGGCACGCTTGAGGACACCTCGCTGACCCAGGCGGCACCCGCTTCGGCCGACATCCGCCGCTTCGACAACTACAATTCCGTCATCCAGGCCTTCATCTCCGGCCAGACGCAGTTGATGGTGGTCGGCAATGATGTCGGCGCGCAGGTGCTGGCACGTCAGGAAGCGCTCAAGCCCGAGCAGAAATTCCAGCTGCTCACCTCGCCCTCGCATATCGGCCTCAACAAGAACGAGGACCGGCTGAAGAAGGCGGTGAATGACGCGGTTGCCAAGATGCTGGCCGACGGCAAGCTGGACGAGAGCTCGAAGGCATGGCTGAAGACGCCGCTCAATCCCGACAACCTCAAGGATTGACCTACCGAGCGGTTCAGCTCGCCATGAAGCGCTGAACCGCTCCCGCACTTGTTTCTTGCGCTACGCGCTTTCCAACAGGGCCAATCGTCATGGGCTACAGCCTCGACTTCGGCTGGCTTGCGGGTGCAGCAGGCGCGATCGCGCGCGGCGCGGCGACGACGGTCCTTCTGATCGCCGTCACCACGCTGGCGGGGACCTTCCTCAGCATCCTGGGCGCTGCCGGCAAAAGAAACGGCCCGAAGCCGCTGAGGCTGGCGATCGCGGCCTATGTCGAGGTGATGCGCAATACGCCGTTTCTGGTGCAGCTCTTCTTCATCTTCTTCGGGCTGCCCAGCCTCGGCGTCAGGCTCGATCCGATCCTGGCCGCCATGCTGGCAATGACGCTCAACATGGCCGCCTACACGATCGAGATCGTCGGCGCAGGCCTGGACGCCGTGCCGCGTGGGCAGACGGAGGCGGCACTGGCGCTCGGCCTCAGGCCCCGACAGGTCTTCATCAAGATCGTGCTGCCGCAGGCGCTGAAAGTGATCTACCCAGCGCTGACCAGCCAGATCGTCATCATGATGCTGGAATCGGCGGTGGTGTCGCAGATCGCGGTGCGCGAGCTGACCTATGAGGCCGACATGCTGCAGGCACGCACCTTCCGCGCCTTCGAGACCTATCTGGTGGTGACCATGGTCTATCTCGGCCTGTCGATGGGGCTGCGCCGGCTGCTGGTCAGCGGCGGGCGCCGAGCACTCGGAGCCGGCGTGTCATGATCGAATTCACCTTCTGGGACATATTGCGCAACCTCTTGCTCGCCGCCCGCTGGACGGTGCTGTTGTCGCTGGCCGCCTTCGTCGGCGGCGCGCTGGTCGGGCTGGCGGTGCTGTTCTTCCGCATCGCCAAGAACAAATGGATCAAGCGGGTTGCCTCGGGTTACATCGCGCTGTTCCAGGGCACGCCGCTCCTGATGCAGCTCTTCCTTATGTTCTTCGGCCTGCCGATGCTTGGGCTGCGCATCGAGCCGTGGACGGCCGCGATGCTCGGCCTCACCTTCTTTGCCAGCGCCTATCTGGCCGAAATCTGGCGCAGCGGCGTCGACGCGCTGCCGCGCGGCCAGTGGGACGCCGGCGCCAGCCTGGGGCTGCACTACCTGCAGGAGCTCAGGCTGATCATCCTGCCGCAGGCGTTCTCGATCACCCGCGCGCCGACCGTCGGCTTCCTGGTGCAGCTGATCAAATCGACGGCGCTGACCTCGATCATCGGCTTCGAGGAACTGGTCAGGACCTCAAACGCCATCAACAATGCGACCTTCGAGCCGTTCACCGTCTACGGAATGGTGGCGCTGATCTTCTTCGTCATGTGCTTTCCGCTGACGCAATACGCGCGGCGGCTCGAGCGCGCGGCAGCGCATTGAACCGTGAAATAGACCGCCGGTCGACCAGCGGTCCTTCTCAGTGACTGAACGACAGCACCGGCGCGATGCGGTCGCGCCGCAGCCAGCGCGCGAGCAGAAGCGCCGCCACCACGGCCAATCCCGACGCCAGGCCGATCCAGATGCCGACGCCGTTGAAGCCGAAATGGAAGGCGAGCAGCACGCCGAGCGGCAGGCCGACGCCCCAATAGCCGATCGCGGCATAGATCATCGGCACCTTGGTGTCGTGCAGGCCGCGCAGCATGCCGGCAGCCACCGCCTGCGCGCCGTCGAAAATCTGGAAAAGCGCTGCAAACACCAGGAACGACACGGCAAGCGTGATCACCCTGGCATTGGCGGGATCGGCGAGATCGATGAAGGCGCTGATCAAAAGATGCGGCCACAGAATCATCACCAGCCCCATCAGCGCCATGAACGAGACGCCGATGACAAAGGCGGTCCAGCCGGCGCGCGAAACGCCTTCCGGATTGCCGGCGCCGTGCGCCAGGCCGACGCGCACGGTCACCGCCTGGTTGAGGCCGAGCGGCACCATGAAGGAGATCGAGGCGATCTGGATGGCGATCGCGTGCGCGGCCAGCGAATCCGCATCGATCAGGCCCATCAGCAATGCTGCCGCGTTGAAGATCGTCACCTCGAAGGCGAGGATGCCGGCGATCGGCAGGCCGAGCCTCAGCAGGCCGCGGAAGCGCGGCCAGTCGGACCGCCAGAAGCGGCCGAACAGGCGATAGCGCCGGAATTTTCTCTCCAGCACGACCACGGCCGCCAGGCCAACGAACATCAGCGTGCTCGAAAGCGAGGTGGCGAGCCCCGAGCCGGCAATGCCCATGGCCGACACGCCGAGATTGCCGAACATGAACACCCAGTTGAAGAAGGCGTTGCAGGCAACCGCCACGAAGACGATGATCAGCGCCCAGCCCGGCCGCTCCAGCGCCGAGATGAAGGAGCGCAGCACGATATAGCCGTAGAAGGGCAGCACCGCCCATTGCAGCCAGCGCAGATAGATGCCGGCCTGATGCGCAAGCTCCGGCTTCTGGCCCATGGCCAGAAGCACCGCTTCGCCATGCCAGAGGAACAGCCAGATCGGGATCGAGACGAGAACCGCCAGCCACAGGCCCTGGCGCACGGTGCGGCGCAGGTCGCGCACCGAATGGCGGCGGCGGCCGAGTTCCGTCGCCATCATCGGCGAGGTCGCCAGCATCAAGCCGAGGCCGAAGATCAGCGGCATGAAATAGAGGTTGGAGCCGAGCGCGCCGGCGGCCAGCGTGTCGGGCCCAAGCCGGCCCATCATCATGACGTCGGTCGCGGTCATGGCGGTCTGGCCGAGATTGGTGAGCACCATCGGCCAGGCAAGCGACAATGTCGCCCTGATTTCCTGACGCCAAAGATTTTCCGGCGCGCGAGCGCCGGCTTCGATCGCAGACATTTTCCGCTCTTCAGACCGCGGCGCGTCGGGACCAGGCCCGGAAGCCGCACTTTAACGGCGCAAAATGGCGCCGTTTGCGCCGTCTATTGAACGAAATGCGACATGTTGGCAAGGGAGGAGGAACGGCCAGTCATTGATCCAGTGGCCGGGACGTCAGGCGATCGCGTCGAGCGCCCGCCGCTGCCGGTGCATCTCGAGGAAGACGCGATAGTCGTGGTCAAAGCGGGCGCCGGCGGCCGGGTTCGAGGCTCGCGTCTTGCCGCCCTGCTGCATGGCCACGCAGGCCGTGTTCAGATCGGGGTAAAGCCCGGCGGCTGTCGCGGCCACCATGCCGGTGCCGAGCAGCACCGCCTCGTCGGCCAGCGGCTCGATGACCGTGCAGCCGGTGGCGTCGGCATAGAGCTCCATCAAAAGCGGGTTCTTGGTGTGGCCGCCTGTGACATGCAGCGTGTCGATCAGATAGCCGTTCTCGTTGAGCGCCTCCAGCACATGGCGCACGCCAAGCGCGATGCCGACGGCGGTGCGCCAATAGAGCTTGCACAGGCTGTCGAAGGAGGAATCGAGCGTCAGCCCGCTGACCACACCGACCGCATGCGGGTCGGCGAGCGGCGAGCGGTTGCCGTGGAAATCGGGCAGCACATGCAGCCGCGCCGCCAGCGCATCGCCCTCCGCGGCGCGCAGTTCGGCGACGCGCCTGGCGATCCTGGCATGCATCGCGGCATCCGGCTCGCCGCCGGCGCCATGCCAGCGGATGATGTGGTCGAGCAGCGCGCCGGTCGCCGACTGGCCGCCTTCCGACAGCCATAGCTTCGGCAGTGCAGCGCCATAGTAAGGGCCCCAGACGCCGGCGAAAGGCTGCGGATCCCGGGACATCGCCATGACGCAGGACGAGGTGCCGGCTATCAGCGCCAGGTGCCGGCTGATGTCCGTCTCATCGCCGGCAAAGCCGCCCAGAACACCGAGCGCGCCGGCATAGGCGTCGATGACCCCGGCCCCGACGCGACATTTCTCAGTCAGGCCCAGATCAGCAGCCGCTTGCGTGGTCAGCGGGCCGATATCGGCGCCGACTGGGCTCGCTTTTTCTGGGAGATTGCCGTGCTCGAAGAGGTCGCCGAGGCCGACGAGCTCGAAGAAATCGCGCCGCCAGCCCGTCTTTTCATGCGCCAGATAGGTCCATTTGGCGGTCAGCGTGCATTGCGAGCGGGCGAGCGAGCCGGTCGCCTTCCAGGTTAGGAAATCGGCGAGATCGAACAGATAGCCGGCTTCGTTCCATGTCCCCGGCAGGTTGCGCTTCAGCCACATCAGCTTTGGCGTTTCCATCTCCGGCGACATCACGCCACCGATATAGTCGAGCACGGCATGTCCGCTTCTCGTGCATTCGTCGGCTTCGGCGATGGCGCGGTGATCGAGCCAGACGATGGTGTCCCACCGCTTTTCGCCGGTAACGGAGATACTGAGCTGGCCACCCTGCCTGTTTCGCACTACAAGCGAGCAGGTGGCGTCGAAAGAGATGCCGACGATATCCGTGGCGGCGGCGCCGGCTTTCTCGCGCGCGGCACGCACGGCGGCACAGACGGCCGACCAGATATTTTCCGAATCGTGCTCGGCGTGATCGGGCCTGGGCTGCTGCATGGCGATCGGCCGTTCGGCGCGACCGAGCAGATTGCCATGCGAGTCGAGAATGCCCGCGCGGGCGCTCCCGGTGCCGACATCGACCGCGCAAACGAAACTTGTCGTCAAGATGCTTTTACTCTCGCTCCCAGGCCTGCAATCAGATCGGGCAATTGCAGCATGTCAGCGAATATAAAGTCCGGTTCGGTCGACGCAAGCCGCGCCTTGAGCGCCGGGTTGTCGGCATGCGATCCGCCGGTGAAGGCAAAGACGCGCATGCCCGCCGCCCGCGCCGCGGCGATGCCGGCGGGGCTGTCCTCGATGACCAGGCATTTGCGCGGTTTGGCGCGCATGATGTCGGCGGCATGGAGGAACAGGTCCGGCGCGGGTTTGCCGCGCGTCACCATGGCTGCGCTGAACAGATGCGGCTCCAGCAAGCCCAGCAGGCCGGTGACGTCGAGCGCGTAGCGGATGCGCTCCAGCGTGCCGGAAGAGGCGACGCAATAGGGCAGGCCAAGCCTTGGCAGGATCTCCTTGATGCCGGGGATCGGCTTCAACTCCTCGCGGAACTTGCGCATCAGGTCGACGCGCATGGCGGTGAGATGCTGATCGCTGATCTCCAGCCCGAAATCGCGGCCGAGAATCTCGCGCACGCTCTTCATGCTCTTGCCGAGGAAGTGCTCGTAGGCGGCATCTTCGCTGACTGTGCCGCCGGCGAGCTCGATCATGCCGAGCAGCGCAGAGACCGAGAGCGCCTCGCTATCGACCAGCACGCCGTCACAGTCGAAGATGACCAGTTCGGGCGTCATCCAATCGGCTTCCGGTGCCTTCAGAGCTTGCCAGCGAGATAGCGCGTCAAGGTTTCGCGCGCGCCGTTTGCCCAGAGCACATCGAGCGCATGGGCAAAGGCTTGCGCGAAAACGGACGAGCGGCCGACATCGCCATAGATGTCGTCCATGGCAAGCCAGGCGCCGGGCGCGTTCTTCGCCGCCTTGGCGGTCGCCTGCATCCGGTCCCAGTTCGGATCGTTGGGCTCGATGACGGCGCCGCTGTCGGTGGTGCCGAAGCAGTAGCGGCACCAGAGCGCCGATTCCAGCGCCAGCCCCGCGACGCTCTTGCCCGCCTTCAGCCGGTCGGCAATGGTCGGGATGATGAATTTCGGCTGCCGGTTGGAGCCGTCGAGGCAGAGCCTGCGAATGGTGTCGCCGATCTTCGGATTGGAAAAGCGACGCTCGATGAGCTGGTAGTAGTCCTCCAACACCGTGTCCGGCACCGGCGGCACAGTCGGGATGATCTCGTCCCGTTCAAGCTTGGCGAGGAAGCTGCGCACCAGCGGCTCTTGCATGGCCTCATGGACGAAATGGATGTCCATCAAGCCGGCCGGATAGGCGATGGTCGCATGGCCGCCATTGAGGATGCGGATCTTCATCAGCTCATAAGGCGAGACATCCCTGACGAACTGCACGCCGGCATTTTCAAGCGGCGGCCGGCCGGCGGTGAAATGGTCCTCCAGCACCCATTGCTTGAACGGCTCGCAGAAGACCGGCCAGTTGTCCTCCAGCCCGAAATCATTCGCCAGGATGCCGCGCTCGCGGTCGGTGGTGGCCGGCGTGATGCGGTCGACCATGCCGTTCGGGAAGGCGACGTTGTCCCTCACCCAGTCGGCCAGATTCTCGTCGATCAGCCGGGCAAGGCCGATAACGCCGTCGGAGGTGACGTGGCCGTTGTGGGGGATGTTGTCGCAGGACATGACGGTGAAGGGCACGATGCCGTCGGCGCGCCGGCGCACCAGCCCGGCAAGGATGATGCCGAAGACGGTATTCGGCGCGGCGCCCGGCTGAGCATCGGCCACAATATCCGGGTGGGCCGGGTTGAACTTGCCCGAGGCCGGGTCGATGAAATAGCCGCCTTCGGTGATGGTCAGCGACACGATCTTGATCGCCGGGTCGGCGAGCCGCTCGATGATCGCGGCCGCATCGCCGGGCGTCAGGAAATCGATCATGGCACCGGTGACGCGGGCGCTCATATGGCCCTGGTCCTGCTCGACTACGGTGGTCAGCCAGTCCTGCGCCTCGAGCATGGCGCGGCCGGCCTTCTCCCCCTCGAACACGCCGGCGCCGATCAGCGCCCAGTCGTGGCCGAGGCCGGAATTGAACAGGTCGTCGAGATAGACTGCCTGGTGCGAGCGATGGAAGTTGCCGACGCCGAAATGTACGATGCCGGCCTTCAGCGCGGCGCGATCGTATTTCGGACCGGAAACCTTCGAAGGAAGCTTTGCGAGGTTCGAGGAAGAGAGTTTCACGGTCATCTTGCTTACCCTTTGGCCGATATGCAGCCCAACGATCCACGCCCAATTCACCGATCCACGCCCAATTCACCCGCTTGGGGCGAGCGGTGAGGGGCGGCATCCGGTTTGCCAGTAAGCTGCCCCTCACCTGCCCCGCGACGCGTCCTCCCCGGAGGAAGGGAGACGCGCCTTCCCCCTCAACTCATCCGCTTCAACTCATCCATTGGCCGCCATCGACGTTGTAGGTCTGGGCGACAATGTACTCGGCCTCGTCGCTGGCGAGGAAAACCGCCATGCCGGTCAGATCCTCCGCCCTGCCCATGCGGCCGTAAGGCACGCTTTCGCCGACCAGGCGTTTCTTCTCGCCCTTCGGCCGGTTCTCATATTTGGCAAACAGCGAATCGACGTGGTCCCAATGCTCGCCGTCGACGACACCCGGCGCGATGGCGTTGACGTTGATGCGATGCTTGATCAGGTCGAGCCCCGCCGACTGGGTGAGGGAGATGACGGCGGCCTTGGTGGCGCAGTAGACCGCGACCAGCGCCTCGCCGCGGCGCCCGGCCTGGCTCGCCATATTGATGATCCTGCCGCCCTTGCCACGCGCAATCATCGAGCGGGCAGCCGCCTGCAGCATGAACAATGTGCCGGCGACATTGACGGAGAAGAGCCTGTCATAGCTCGCCCGGCTGATCTCGACGATCGGCGCCAGGTCGAACAGGGCCGCGTTGTTGATCAGAATGTCGAGGCCGCCGGCCTTGGCCTCGACCGCCTTAACCGCTGCCTCGATCGAGGCCCGATCGGTGACATCGAGCCGGACCGCATGGGCGGCCGGACCGATCGCCTTCGCGGTGGCTTCCGCCGCTTCGAGGTTGATATCGGCGATCGCCACCGTGGCACCTTCGCGCACATAGGCTTCGGCGAAGGCCCTGCCGATGCCGCGCGCCGATCCGGTGATCAGCGCCGATTTGCCTTTGAGCCTCACTGTGCCAGCGCCTTGCCGTCGGCGCCGAAGCGATGGAGCTTGGACTTGTCGGGCGTCAGATAGACGGTGTCGCCGTGCTTCACGGCGACCTCGCCGTCGGCGCGCACATTGACCGTGCCGATGCCGTCCGTCTGGACATGCAGGAAGGTGTCGGAGCCGAGATGCTCGGCAACGCCCACCGTCGCCTTCCAGTCGCCGGCCGTGGTCGAGATGTTGATATGCTCGGGCCGGATGCCGATGGTCTTGGCACCATATTTGGCAGCCGGCGCGCCCTCGATGAGGTTCATCTTAGGCGAGCCGATGAAGCCGGCTACGAACAGGTTTTTCGGTGTCTTGTAGAGCTCCATCGGCGAGCCGACCTGCTCGATGTTGCCGGCGTTGAGCACGACGATCTTGTCGGCCATGGTCATGGCCTCGACCTGGTCGTGGGTGACGTAGACCATCGTCGTCTTCAGCTGATGATGCAGCTCGCTGATCTCCAGCCGCATGGTGCCGCGAAGGGCTGCGTCGAGGTTCGACAGCGGCTCGTCGAACAGGAAGGCCGAAGGCTGGCGCACGATGGCGCGGCCGATGGCGACGCGCTGGCGCTGCCCGCCCGAGAGCTGGCCGGGACGACGCTCGAGATAGTTGGTGAGGTTCAAGATACGCGCCGCGTCCTTCACCTTCTTGTCAATGGTCGCCTGGTCCTCGCCCGCCATCTTCAGCGGGAAGGCGATGTTCTTGGCGACCGTCATATGCGGGTAGAGCGCGTAGGACTGGAAGACCATGGCGAGCTTGCGCTTGGCCGGCGCCTCGCGGGTGACGTCGCGGCCATCGATGCTGATGGTGCCGCCGCTGGTATCCTCGAGACCCGCGATCAGCCTGAGCAGCGTGGACTTGCCGCAACCCGACGGGCCGACGAACACGACGAACTCGCCGTCCTCGATATTGAGGTCGATGTTCGGAATGATCGTCGTCGACCCGAAGGACTTGGAGACGTTCTTGAGTGTGATGTTTCCCATGGTTTCCTCCCGGATTTCGTCCGCCGCTTCCGGCGCTTATTTCACGGCGCCAAAGGTCAGGCCGCGCACCAGCTGCTTCTGGCTGAACCAGCCCATGATCAGGATCGGCGCGATCGCCAGCGTCGAGGCCGCCGAGAGCTTGGCCCAGAACAAACCTTGCGGGCTGGAGAAGGAACTGATGAAGGCCGTCAGCGGCGCTGCGTCGGTGGTGGTCAGACGGATCGTCCAGAACGCCTCGTTCCAGGCCAGGATGATGTTCAAGAGCATGGTCGAGGCGATGCCCGGGACCGCCATCGGCGTCAGCACATAGATGATCTCGTTCCACAGCGAGGCGCCGTCCATGCGCGCCGCTTCGAGGATCTCACCCGGGATCTCGCGGAAATAGGTGTAGAGCATCCAGACCACGATCGGCAGGTTGATCAGCATCAGCATCACCGTCAGGCCGATGCGGCTGTCGAGCAGGCCGGTGTCGCGGAAGATCAGGTAGATTGGGAACAGCACCGCGACGGCCGGCATCATCTTGGTGGAGAGCATCCACATCAGGATGTCCTTGGTCCGCTTGGTCGGCGAGAAGGCCATCGACCATGCCGCCGGTACCGCGATCAGCAGCGCCAGAACGGTCGAGCCCACCGACAGGATCACCGAGTTCAGGAAGAACTTGAAATAGCCGCTCTGCGCCTGCACTTCCGAATAGCTTTCGGTGGTGCCCGACGGGATCAGAGCGAAGCCCTGGATCGCCTCCTGCTCCGACTTGAAGGAGGTGATGATCGTGTAGAGGATCGGGAAGAAGATCAGCAGGGCGACGATCCAGGCCGCGGCCGTGGCGATCGTCTTGTGCTGTGTGGTGACTGCGCGTGCCATCTTATCCTCCCTTACTTGTCCAGGTTCTTGCCGACGGCGCGCATGACGAAGAAGGCAACGATGTTGGCGAGAATGACGGCGATGATGCCGCCGGCGGACGCCTGGCCGATTTTGAATTCCAAAAGCGCCTTCTGGTAGACGAGGAAGGGCAGGTTGGTGGAGGCGTAGCCGGGGCCGCCATTGGTGGTGACCAGGATTTCGGCATAGACCGAGAGCAGGAAGATCGTCTGGATCAGGATGACGACGGTGATGGCGCGCGACATGTGCGGCAGCGTCAGGTAGATGAAGCGGCTGAGGAAGCCGGCGCCGTCCATCTCGGCCGCCTCCTTCTGCTCGCCGTCAAGCGACTGCAGGGAGGTGAGCAGGATCAGCGTCGCGAAGGGCAGCCACTGCCAGGCGACAATGAGGATGACCGCGGTCAGCGGATGCTGGCCGAACCAGTCAATGGGATTGACACCGAAGAAGCGGGCAATATCGGCGAAGACGCCGTATTGCGGGTGCATGATCATGTTCTTCCAGACAAGCGCTGCCACCGGCGGCATGACGAAGAAGGGCGAGATGACGAGGATGCGAACGATCCCCTGACCCCAGATCGGCTGGTCGAGAAGCATGGCCAAGAGGATGCCGCCGATCACGGTGATGACCAGCACGCTGACCACGATGGCGAGCGTGTTGAGGATCGACTGCAGGAAGGCCGGGTTGGAATAGAACAGCGCGTAGTTGGAGAAGCCGACGAAGCCGTCGCGGATCGGGTTCAGCGGATTGTACTGCTGGAACGAGAACCACAGGGTGAAGGCCAGCGGCACGATCATCCAAATGAACAGCAGGATCACCGACGGCGCCATCATGAAACGGGCGAGCGAACGGGTTTGCTGAGTAGCCATGATGGTCACCCTCCAAATGTCAGCCGGATCTTAGAGTCGTGCCACAATTTTCCTGATTGTGAAGGTGGCCGCCCGAACTGGGTTTCGGGCGGCCAATGCCGGTCATGATGCGCTTCCGGCGTTCGGCACCGGGAGGAGCCTTACTTGATGTAGCCGCCTTCCGTCATCGCCGCGGTGGCGGCGTCCTGGGCCTGCTTCAGCGCGTCGTCGACGCTCGACTGGCCGGCAAGAGCGGCGGAGAAGAGCTGGCCGACGGTGGTGCCGAGGCCCTGGAATTCAGGAATGGCCACAAACTGCACGCCGACATAGGGCACCGGCTTGACGGTCGGATGCGTCGGGTCGGCAGCGTTGATGGAGTCCAGCGTCATCTTTGCGAAGGGCGCTGCCTTCTGGTACTCCGGATTGTTGTAGAGCGAGGTGCGCGTTCCGGGCGGAACGTTGGCCCAGCCTTCCTTCGAGGCGACCAGTTCAGCATAGTGCTTGCTGGTGGCCCAGGACACGAACTTCTCGGCGGCGTCCGCCTTCTTGGTGCCGGCGGGGACAGCGAGCGACCAGGCCCACAGCCAGTTGCCGCGCTTGCCGAGGCCGGTGTCCGGCGCCAACGCATAGCCGACCTTGTCGGCGACCTTCGAGGCCTTCGGGTCCGAGACGAAGGAAGCGGCGACGGTGGCGTCGATCCACATGCCGCACTTGCCCTGCTGAAACAGCGCCAGGTTCTCGTTGAAGCCGTTGGACGAAGCGCCTTCCGGACCGTCGGCCTTCATCAGGTCGACATAGAACTGCAGTGTGTTCTTCCATTCCGGCTGATCGAACTGCGGCTTCCAGTTCTCGTCGAACCAGCGGGCGCCGAAGGAGTTCGACATGGCGGTGAGGAAGGCCATGTTCTCGCCCCAGCCGGCCTTGCCGCGCAGGCACACGCCGTTCACGCCATTGGCGCGGTCGGTCATCTTGTCGGCGGCCTGCTTGATGAAGTCCCAGGTCGGCGCATCGGGCATCTTGAGGCCGGCCTTCTCCATCAGATCCTTGCGGTACATGACGAAGGAGCTTTCGCCGTAGAAGGGCGCGGCATAGAGCTTGCCGTCGACCGAGAGACCGCCGGCGATGGCCGGGATGATGTCCTTGACGTCGTAATCGTCGCCGAGCTTGTCGAGCGGCAAGAGCCAGCTCTGCTTGGCCCAGATCGGGACCTCGTAGGTGCCGATGGTCATCACGTCGTACTGGCCGCCCTTGGTGGCGATGTCGGTGGTGACGCGCTCGCGCAGCACGTTCTCTTCAAGCGTGACCCAGTTGAGCTGGATGTCGGGGTTAGCCTTGGTGAAGTCGTCCGTCAGCTTCTGCATGCGGACCATGTCGCCATTGTTGACCGTGGCGATGGTGATGGATTCGGCATGCGCGGCGAGCGCAAGGGCGCTGGCCGACAACAGGCCCAGGGTGAGCGTGCGAAGTTTCATCAATTCCTCCCTAAAACCAAGATGAGCATTTGCCTTGGCTGTGGGCAATTACTCACTAAATGTGAATTATGTCAAGCCGGAATCGATGCTGCAGCGCAGCACAAAACGATACCGCGCCCGGCAGGGCAGCGCGGCGAAGATCCGGCTCGGAGGTTGGTTGTCTCGTCCGGTTACTGGCAGGCGATCTCGGCGAGGATCCAGTCGCGGAAGGCACGTATCTTCGGCACGTTGCGCCGGGCCGTGGGATAGACCAGCCAGTAGGCATGGCCGTCATCGCCGACGAGATCGAAGGGCTGGATCAGCCTGCCGTCGGCAAGCTCGTTCTTGAACAGCGCCCTGGTCAGGATCGCCACGCCGTGGCCGGCCATGGCGGCGTTCGCCTCGTAGGCCTGCGCGCCCATGCTGGAGCCCGGCCGCTTGGCGAGGTCGTGCCCAGCGACACCGGCGGCCTCGAACCATTGCGCCCACCAGACATCGCCAGGATCAAGGATCGGCAATCGCAAAAGATCCGCCGGCTCCTTGACGCCGCCAATGCTCGCCGCAAGCTTCGGGCTCAGCATCGGTGTGAAATCGGCGTCGAGCAGTTTGTGTGCCTCCAGGCCCGGCCATTTGCCGCCGCCAGAGCGGATGGCGAGATCGACATCCTCGCGCGCGAAATCGGTCAGGCGGCTCGACGTATCGAGCCGCACGGCAAGTGCTGGATGAGCAAGCTGGAAGGAGCCCAGATGCTGCGCCAGCCAGTTCGAGGCAAAGGTCAGCACGGTGGTTACGCACAGCAAGCCGTCGGCGCCGCCACGCGCGGCGGCGTAGGCCTGACCCAGAATGGCAAAGGCCTCGCTGACGGCGGGCGCCAGGCGCCGGCCGGGCTCGGTCAGTTCGATCTGCTTGGGACGGCGCAGGAACAACGGCGCGCCGATGCGCTCCTCGAGCAGCTTGATCTGGTAGCTGGCGGCGGCCTGGGTCATGCCGAGTTCCTGCGCTGCCCTGGTGAAGGAGAGATGCCGGGCCACGGCTTCGAACACCCGGATCGCCTGCAGTGGCGGTAGCGGCGCGAGCTGCGGGGAGCTCAGATCGGGCATAAAACCTCCTTATGGGTCATGATCGAGGTTTAATTGGAAGCGTGAAGCTGCCAACCCGATATTTGGGGTCGACGATCAATCCAGTTCAAGCATGGCGAAGGCTGACGATCATGACCACGATGCAGGAAAAAATCGTTTCGACCCCGGCACGCAGTTGGATTTCGCTGCTGGCGCGTGAATTTTCATTGTTCGCCAGCCGCAAGCGCGGCTTTATCGATGTGCGGGAATTGTCGGAACACCTTCAGCGCGACATGGGATTTCTCGACGGTAACGATCCGCGCGGCCGCTCGCAATAGCCGGCTCCTTTTATCGGTCGCGTGAATTGCTCGGCTCAGATCATGCGCCGGCAAGCAGGGCTTCGGCCGTCCGCTCATCGGTGATGAGGCCGTTGACCAGCCGCCGGTTCACGGCGGCGAGGATGCCCGGCAGCTTGCGCTCGCCCATGGCCAGCGCGATGACCAGCGATTTCTCGCGCGACGGCAAGGCGGCGGACGACACGCGGTCGTTGGTGATGCCTTCGATCATGCGGCCCTCGCGGTCGAACACCCAGCCGACGATCTCGGCGACGCCGCCGGCCTTCTGCAGAGCCTTGAGCTCCCCTTCCGAAATGAAGCCGTCCTCGTAAAGCGGCGCCTTCGGGCCGAGATCGCCGATGCCGACGAAGGTGACGTCGGCCTCCGCGGCAAGCGCCAGCGTCGGCTGGATCATCGGCTGGCTGAGCAGCATGTCGCGCTCTTCCGGCGAGGAGGCGATGACCGGCAGCGGCATCGGGAAGGACCGCGCCTTGACGCGGTCGGCCATGGTGAAGATGACGTTGTAGAAGGCGGCCGAGCCGTCGGGCGAGATATTGCCGGTCAAGGACACGACCTTGTGCTGCGGGCACTCCATCGGCGGCAGCTGCTCGATCGCCGCCTTCAGCGTGCGCCCGGTGCCGATCGCCATGACGATGGGGGTCGCCGAACGCAGCCGCCGTTCGATCTCGGCCGCGGCCGCCTCGGCAACACCGGTCGTCGTCGAGGACGAGGTCGGGTCGCTCGGCACAACTTCCACCAGGTCGAGCGCGAAGCGCGACTTCAGCCGCGCGGCAAGGTCGAGGCAATTGGCGATCGGATGATCGACGCGGACCTTGATCAGGCCCTCCGACATCGCCAGCGACACGAGCCGCTGCGCCGTCTGCCTGGAAATGCCGAGCTTGGCGGCGATCTGATCTTGCGTGTTGCCGGCAACATAGTAGAGCCAGCCGGCGCGCGCGGCGTCGTCCAACCTGGTGCTGCCGGTTTCCTGTCGCGAGTTCACATCCTGCCTCCCCAGCCCGCGCTTTGGCGGGCGCTCTAGATTACAGCGAAAGCGGTTATGCGCAATTGTCAATTGAAAGGGCAATTGCTTGCGGCGTGCAGCAACCACGAACGGACCAATTCGCCCTTGCATCGACCATTTGCCGGACGGACGGTTTATCTCGGCCGGGAAACCGATTAAGGGGATCGGCAAAAGGAGCCTTGCATGACGCCGAAAGCGGTTTTCTGGGATATGGACGGAACGCTCGTCGACAGCGAGCCGCTGCATGAGGCAGCACTTGTGGCCGCGTTGCGCAGTGTGGGCATAGCGCCGCCGACCGACCTCCACGAACGGGTGCTTGGCGTCGCGGCATGGCCGGTCTACGAGATGCTGCGCGACCAGTTCGGCCTCGCCCTGCCCTTCGACGACTGGATCGTGCGCAAATACGACCACTACCTGCCGATGGCCGAGACGCTGAGGCCGCGCCCGGGCGCGATCGAGGTGTTCAACGAATTGCGGGCGCTGGGGGTCGAGCAGGCGGTGGTGTCCAATTCCGACCGGCTGATCGTCGACGCCAATCTCGGCGCGGTCGGTCTCGTCTATCCCGGCATGCACACGGTGAGCCGCAACGACGTGCGCCAAGGCAAGCCGCATGCGGAACCCTTCCTGCGCGCCGCCTATCTCGCCGGCGTCGATCCGGCCCACGCGGTCGCGGTCGACGACAGCCGCACCGGCGCCATGGCCGGACTGGCCGCGGGCATGAAGACGATCTTCTGGCCGGAAGCGCCGATGGAAGGACCGCCCGGCGCTATCGTGATCAACAGCGCCGATGAGCTGCGGGCGCAGTTGGGGCTCTGAACAAACTTTCCGGGCGTTGGCGCTGCCCCTCATCCGCCTACCGGCACCTTCTCCCCGTGAACGGGGAGAAGGAAGAAGTTTGATGTCAGTTCCGGTAGACCGGCTCTTCCTCGTCGAGGATCGCCTTCAGCTCGGAAAGATGGCGCTCGGCCTGGCCGGGATAGTCGTCCATCTCGCTTGCCGTCTTTTCCGCGATCTCGTCGGAGAGCGTGCGCAGCGGCCGGCCGGTCCACAGCGCCTTGATGTAGGTCTCGGCGGCACGCTCGAAATAGTACATGCGGTTGAAGGTGTCGGCGACCGTGTCGCCGATGACCATCACGCCGTGATTGCCCATGACCATCACCTTGACCTTGGGATCGACGAGCAGTTTCGAGCAGCGCTCGCCCTCCTCCTCGAAGGCGAGCCCGCCATAGTGCGCGTCGACGACATGGCGGTTGAAGAACATGGCCGAGTTCTGGTCGATCGGCGGCAGCGTCGAGTCGGCCAGCGAGGCAAGCACGGTGGCATGGATCGAATGCACATGCATGGCACAGCGCGCATGCGGCACGTTGCGGTGGATGGCGCCGTGCAGGCCCCAGGCGGTCGGGTCGGGCGCGTTGGGGCCGGACAGCGTGTCGGGATCGTTGGCGTCGATCAGAAGCAGGTCGCTCGCCTTGATGCGCGAGAAGTGCACCTGGTTGGGGTTCATCAGGAATTTCGTGCCGTCCTCGTTGACCGACAGCGAAAAGTGGTTGGCCACCGCCTCATGCATGTTGAGCCGCGCCGTCCAGCGGAAGGCAGCGGCGAGATCCACGCGCTCCTCGTAGTAGGGCAGGTTGGTCAGCGGTTCCTTCAGGCGCGCAACGCTCATGGATAATCCTCCGGGTTTTCCGAAGAATGCCGCGCGGAGCCATGGCCAGCAACCGCAAACTGGTAGGTCAGGCTCCTCCGCGTCAGGCTGCGGGCCGCGCCGTCTGCAGCCCGCCCTGCTCGACGATGAAGCTGATCACCTCCTGCAGGCCCTTGCCGCGCGACAGGTCGGTGAAGCCGAAGGGCCGCTTGCCGCGCATGCGGGCCGCGTCCGCTTCCATGACGTCGAGGTTGACGTTCACATAGGGCGCAAGGTCGCTCTTGTTGATGATCAGGAAATCCGAGCGGGTGATGGCCGGGCCGCCCTTTCTCGGGATTTCCTCGCCCTGGCAGACCGAAATCACGTAAAGCGTGAGGTCGGCAAGATCCGGCGAGAAGGTGGCGGCAAGATTGTCACCGCCGGACTCGATGAAGACGATGTCGAGGTCGGGGAATTTCTTGTTCAGCTCGGCGATCGCCCGCAAATTGATCGAAGCGTCCTCGCGGATGGCGGTGTGCGGGCAGCCGCCGGTCTCGACGCCGACGATGCGCTCCTCCGGTAGCGCCTGCAGGCGGGCCAGCATCATGGCGTCTTCCTTGGTGTAGATGTCGTTGGTGACAACGGCGATCGAAAACTGGTCGCGCAGCGCCTTGCAGAGCTTTTCGGTGAGCGTCGTCTTGCCGGAACCGACGGGACCGCCGATGCCGATACGCAGGGGACCGTTGGCTTGTGTCATGCCGGAAACTCCGTGATGGCGAGGACTGCGAAGCCCAGCCCGATCAGCAGGCAGAGCGGCGAATAGAGGCGCTGGTCCAACCGCGCGAAAGGCTGCTCCGGGGTCAGCCGGCGCCACCAGGGCGTGAAGCCGGCGATACCGCGGCCGAGGAAGACGAGGCCGATGAGCAGCGCGGTGGCTGCGAGCCCTTCTTTCGGGAAAGGCGCAGCGAAGACGCCTGCGAGCGCCAACGGCCACAGCGTGGCGAGCGCCAGGCACGCGGCCACGGCGAAGCTCGCAAAGGCCGAGGGCATTTCATCGACACCGTGGAAGCCGACGACGGCACGCGCGCAGGATGCCGAATCGGTGCCGGGCCAGATGCCGCCTATGCCCCAATAGACATGCAGCGTGGTGATCAGGAGCAGGACGAAGGAGAGGAGGAAGGCGAGAATGGTCATGAGCGAAACAGCCGCGAATACTGCGTTTCGTGCTTCATCGCCATGATGTCGGACATGAAAGTCGAGCCGCCGAGATCATCCAGTGAGGACTTCGCGGCACGGGCGGCCGTGGTGATGGTCAAAGCCTCGAAGCCGGCTAACAATTCGACGGCATCGGTCTGTCCGACAACGCCAAGCCTGATCGCGGCCTGCACGAGATTGGAGAAGAATGCTTGCAGGAAGGCGGACAGCGCATCCGCAAGGCCGATGCCGTGGCTGCCGGCAACCGCCCCGACGGCAACGCAATAGGCGCAATCGGCAGGCAAGCGGTCCAACGCGGGACACGGCCAGGCGGACGCCGCCTTGAGGAAGGCCGCGCCCTGCAGCATGGTTTCGAGGTGCCGTTCCTGCGAGCCGGCGAGCGCTTCGGCAAGCGCGGCAACTTCGTGGAGATCACCGCCGTCATGCGCGCGGCGCCAGCTTTCGGCAAACAGCACCGCATCGTTCCAGCCGGAGCCCATCTCGACCAGCGTTTCCAGCCAGGCAGCGAGATCCTGGCGGTCGGCAACAAGCCCGTCATGCACGGCGCGTTCCAGGCCATGGCTATAGGAGAAGCCGCCGACTGGAAAGGACGGCGACAGCCAGGCCATCAGCCGCAACAGGGCGATGCCGGAAGGCTGCTCAATCATGGTGATGGTGGTGACCATGATCATGGTGATGATGGTCGTGATCGTGACCATGATCAAGTGCGTGATGATCATGACCATGCCCATGGCCGGAATAGGCGCCGCGCACCGGACTGAACGGCAGCAAAACCTCGCTCACGGTGGCGCCGAGCCCTTCCAGCATCGCCTTGATGACATGGTCGCGCAGGATGAGGATGCGATCCGCCTCGATCGCCGCCGCGAGATGACGGTTGCCGATATGCCAGGCAAGCTCGGTGAGATGCACTGCGTCGCGGGCGCGGATGTCGTAGACCTCTTCCGGCGCCGCGACGATCTCGAGCTGGCGGCCGTCCTCCAGCACCAGCCGGTCGCCATTGTTCAAAGCCACCGGCTCGGGCAGATCGACCAGCACCTTGTCGCCGCCGGCGGTTTCGACGACGCGGCGGCGCAGATGCCGCTCGTCATGCGGCAACACAGCCTTGTCGTAGGGCGCGGCCGCTCCCGCCTTACCGGCTGGGAGCACCGAAACGGCGCGGGGAAATTTGGTGAAATCAGTGGTGATGTTGAGCTTCATTTCATGGATCCCCCATTGGCTTGCGCCCTTGCGCGGGCGGGGCGCGCCAAAATACGGTCGAAATAGGCATTGACCCGTTCGGATTCCATCGGAAACCTGCCGGCGCGCGCCCAACCGCCCATATCGCCGAGCAGCACGTCGACGGCCGAGAACCGCTCGCCCAGCGCGAAGGGCTTGTCGCCCAGGCGGCGATCCAGTGCCTTGAGTTCCGACGCGAAATCGTAAGCCGCGGCAGGGCCGACATCGACGCGCATTTCCTTGGGCAGCAGGAAGCGGTGGCGGAGCTTGTTCCACAGCGGCGCTTCGAGCTCGCTTTGGGCGAAATGCATCCAGGAATCCATCTCGGCGCGGCCGGCAAGGCCGGGATTGGCGCCCATGCCTTTATCGGCATGCTTGTCCGCCAGATAAACGCAGATCGCCGCCGAATCCGTGACCGTCAAATCGCCGTCGATCAGGATCGGCACCTTGCCCGAAGGGTTCAGCGCGTAAGCTTCCGGCGAGCGCAACTTGACCTCGACGAACTCATAGGGCTGCCCGAGCTCCTCGAGCATCCAGAGCACGCGGCTGACCCGGGAACCTCGCGATCCGACGGCCTTGTACATGGTTGAACCCTGTCTTTTACCGGACCCTAGCCCATCGCCACGTTAAGCCCAATGGCGCTCAGACGATGGTGTCGAAGAGCCGCAGGATGAAGGATATCTGGTAGACCAGGGCGGCCGCGACGAAGGCAATGTGGAAGCGGCGATCGCGCACCAGGATCGCTACCAGGCAAAGCGCCACGAAGACCGGCGTGCGGAACAGATATTCGTTGCCAAAGCGGGCGAAATGTTCCGGGCCTTTGAGCAGCGTGTCGATGACGTCGAGCAGATAGGTGGCACCAAGCAGGCCGAAGAACCAGGCGCGACGCGAGTAGAAGTAGTCCTCGTAGCTGGTGTAATCGAGCATCGAATCCGGAAACAGCAGCGCGCACATCAGGAAGAGCGTGATGGCGTAGAAGATGATGAAAAGGTACTTGCCGAAGGTCCAAGACTGGATGGCGTAGAGCCCGAACTCCCACCACCAGAAATGCACCAGCATCAGAAGCACCGAGCCGACCCAGGCGAGATGCACGGGATAGAGCTTGTACTGGCCGGGATGCTGGACGAGGCGGGCGACGCCGGACAGCAGGCGGGTGACGCCGAGGCCGATCACCATGCCCATGACGATGCGGATATGCGGAAAGATGTCGTGGGGCGAGGCGATTTCGGTAGCCATGGTTGTCCGCTATGCAGTTGCTCAACCGCATAGTGCAAGGTCCACCATCCAGCCGCAACGGAATTTGCCCGTTCACCGGAAACGCTACGTCAAAACAGAAAATACCGCTGCGCCATCGGCAGCACCGTCGCCGGCTCGCAGGTCAGTAGCTCGCCGTCGGCGCGGACCTCATAGGTTTCAGGGTCGACCTCGACATGCGGCGTGGCGTCGTTGAGCACCATCGAATGCTTGCCGATGCCGCCGCGCGTGTTCTCGACCGCGACCATGGCCTTCTCCACGCCCAGACTGCCCTGCAGGCCGGCATCGAAGGCGGCCCTCGAGACGAACGTCACCGAGGAGTTTGTCAGCGCCTTGCCGTAGGCGCCGAACATCGGCCGGTAGTGCATCGGCTGCGGCGTCGGGATCGAGGCATTGGGATCGCCCATCGGCGCCGCGGCGATGGTGCCGCCGACCAGCACCATCTCCGGCTTAACGCCGAAAAAGGCCGGGTTCCACAGCACGAGATCGGCGCGTTTGCCGACCGTGATGGAACCGATCTCTTTCGACAAGCCGTGCGCGATGGCCGGGTTGATGGTGTATTTGGCGATGTAGCGGCGGACGCGGAAATTATCGTTGTCGCCGGCTTCCTCAGGCAATGCGCCGCGCTGGCGCTTCATCTTGTCGGCGGTCTGCCAGCAGCGGATCGCGACCTCGCCGACCCGGCCCATGGCCTGACTGTCTGAGGAGATGATCGAAAAGGCGCCGATGTCGTGCAGGATGTCCTCGGCCGCGATCGTCTCCTTGCGGATACGGCTTTCGGCAAAGGCGATATCCTCGGGGATCGACGGCGACAGATGATGGCAGACCATCAGCATGTCGAGATGCTCGGCCAGCGTGTTGACGGTGTAGGGCCTCGTCGGATTGGTCGAGGACGGGATGACGTTGGGCAGGCCGCAGACCTTGATGATGTCGGGCGCATGGCCGCCGCCGGCGCCTTCGGTGTGGAAGGCGTGGATGGTGCGGCCCTTGATTGCCGCGACCGTGTTCTCGACGAACCCTGACTCGTTCAGCGTGTCGGTGTGGATCATCACCTGGACGTCATAGGCGTCGGCGACCGACAGGCAGCAGTCGATGGCGGCCGGCGTCGTGCCCCAGTCCTCGTGCAGCTTCAGCGAGCAGGCGCCGGCGAGCACCATTTCCTCCAGCGCCGCCGGCCGCGAAGCATTGCCCTTGCCGGACAGGCCGATGTTCATCGGGAAGGCGTCGAAGGACTGGATCATGCGCGCCATGTGCCAGGGGCCCGGCGTGCAGGTGGTGGCCAAGGTGCCATGCGCCGGACCGGTGCCGCCGCCGAGCATGGTGGTGATGCCGCTCATCAGCGCTTCCTCGATCTGCTGCGGACAGATGAAGTGGATATGCGCGTCGAAGCCGCCGGCGGTCACGATCTTGCCTTCGCCGGCGATGATCTCCGTGCCGGGGCCGATGATGATGGTGACGCCATCCTGCGTGTCCGGATTGCCGGCCTTGCCTATTGCCGCGATGCGGCCGTCCTTCAGGCCGATATCGGCCTTGATGATGCCCGCCAGCGCATCGACGACCAGCGCGTTGGTGATAGCAGTGTCCACGGCGCCCTCAGCCCGCGCGACCTGGCTCTGACCCATGCCGTCGCGAATGACCTTGCCACCGCCGAATTTCACCTCCTCGCCATGGACGGTGAAATCCTTCTCGACCTCGATGAAGAGCTCGGTGTCGGCAAGCCGCACCTTGTCGCCAACGGTCGGGCCGTACATCTGCGCATAGGCGGCGCGGGTTAATCTGGCCATCAGCGATTGCTCCCGAAAGTGAGGTTGCCGAAAGTAAAGTTAATTGGGCGTGGGGCGCACATTGTCGCCATCCAATGGTCACGCAATGACCCGCTCGGAGACACTTTCCGATCCCATTTGGCGGTTGAGGTGGGCGAGTCAGCCCAAAACGACCGTTTGCCAAACCGATGGAAGGAATATCCATGCGCAAGACGATACTTTTCGCGGCCGCTGCCAGCTTGGCGCTGGCGGGCGCGGCCAGCGCCCAGCAGCAACCCGCGCCCCAACCAAGCCCGGCGCCGGCCGCACCTGCTCCCGCCGCGCCCCAGGGCCAGACGCCCAAGCCGCCGACGATCGAGAGCGTCAACATCGTCGACATCACGGAGCTGCCCAAGGACACGCAGACGCAGGTCAACCAGATCGTGGCGCAGCGCGGCGACGCCGGCCTGCAGACTTTGCGCAAATCGATCGACGCGACGCCCAAAGTGAAGTCCGCGCTCGAAGCCAAGGGGATAAGTTCGGCGCAAGTCATCGCCGCCAGCCTGCAGCCAAATGGCGCGCTGACCCTGATCACCAAGAAGGCGAGCTGAATATCTATGCTGACGGGCCGATTGCAGGCCCGTCAGCAGCATCCCCAAGGGAACCTCCTGTCGACAAGACTCGTTTCGCCTTTTTCGCCCCGCCACAAGTTCAATCAGGAGCGAGCGATGACGAGCGCCCCATGCCTCGGAACCGGATTTGCCATGGCCATGCTTCTCGTGGCCGCCGCCCCAGCGTTCCCGGCGCAGCCTCTGGACAGCAACAAGCCGGCTTCGACGATCGTCGATTCGAATATTCGGGAGGAGGAGGCGCTGTCGAAGACGGAGGTCGGCAAAGTCATCTCGGCAATAGACCGCACGCGCGATAACATCGGCACGGTGCGCAAGACGACCAAGCTCGACACCGTGGACATTGTCTTCCTGACGGATGCCGCGCGCAGCGAGGGCGGCCCGCCGCCTGCGATCGAGAACAAGGTGAAGCAGCATCAGGACGACGTCGCGGAACTGCGCCAGGAAATCGAGGCGAACGCGCTGCTCTTCAACGCCATCGATTCGAGACGCGTGCTCGCCGAGGACGTGCTCGCCGTCGAGTTCGACAATCCCGGCAAGATCGTCATCTATGCGGCCGCCAAGCCTCCGAAGTGATTTGAGCGCGCCGCCGGACCTCACAGCTTGCCCATCACCTTCTGCTGAAATCCATAAACCTCGCGCTTGCCGCCGAGCGGCACCAGCGTGACATCGCGTTCCTGGCCCGGCTCGAAGCGCATGGCCGTGCCGGCGGCGATGTCGAGGCGCATGCCGCGGGCGCGTTCGCGGTCGAATTTCAGTCCTTCGTTGGTCTCGAAGAAATGATAGTGGCTGCCGACCTGGATCGGACGGTCGCCGCTGTTGGCGACCTTGAGCGTCACCGTCGGCAGGTCCTTGTTCAGCTCGATGTCGCCCTTTGCCGTGATGACTTCGCCCGGGATCATCGCGGCCTCACAGCACGCCGAAGGCAAGGCCGACGCCGACCGCCGCGCAGGCGGCGCCGGCAACACGCGCCAAGGCGCGGAAGCGGTGCCCAAGGCGGAGCGCGGCCGCGATGCCGATGGCATGAAGAAGCACCGTCGCGACGGCGAAACCCGCCATATATTCGAGGCCGCCGGCATTCTCCGGCACTTCGGTGCCATGCGCATGGCCGTGGAACAGTGCGAACACGCCGATGATGGCCACACCCGCCGAGACCCGCAGGTCGACCGCCAGCGCGACCAGCAATCCGAGCGCCACGACCGAGGCGAGGATACCCGGCTCGACGAAGGGCACCGGCACATGCAGCATACCGAGCGCGCCGCCGACCAGCATCACGCCGACAAAGGCGAGCGGCCACGCCAACACCGCCCGGCCGCCCTTCATCGCCGCCCACAGACCGACCGCGATCATCACCGCCATATGGTCGAGGCCGGACAGCGGATGCGCGAAACCGGTGGCGAAGGAAGAAGTCGCGCCGATGCCGACATGGGCGTAAGCCGGCATAGCGGCTGCCAGGAAGAGGATCGCGGCGAGCGTGGCGCGTTTTGTCGATACGGAGATCATGGGCGGGTCTTTCCTTCTGAACGTTGCCAGGTCAGGCGGCCTTGCGGGGGCCGCAGCCCTCGGCCTTGAGCACACGCTTGGTCGAGGCCGGATATTTCTTCAGCATCGCCGCGGGGCGGATCGGCCGCGGCGCAAAATTGCCGCCGCAGTTCGGGCACACGCCGCCGAGGACATTCTCCGCGCAACTGGCGCAGAAGGTGCATTCGAAGGTGCAGATCAGCGCATCCGTCGCCTCCGGCGGCAGATCCCTGTCGCAGCATTCGCAATTGGGCCTGAGTTCCAGCATCGGTCCTCCCTTCGCCTTATGGGCCTCACCGGATCGGTTCGTGCACGGTCACCAGCTTGGTGCCGTCGGGAAACGTCGCCTCGACCTGGACGTCGTGGATCATCTCGGCAATGCCGTCCATGACCTGGGCGCGGGTGACGACATGGGCGCCGGCCTCCATCAGTTCCGCCACCGGGCGGCCGTCGCGAGCGCCCTCGACGACGAAATCGGTGATCAGCGCGATCGCCTCGGGGTGGTTGAGCTTGACGCCGCGCTCCAGCCGCTTGCGCGCCACGATTGCCGCCATGGCGATGAGCAGCTTGTCCTTTTCACGCGGCGTCAGATTCATGCGTCTTCCCGGTATTCAACATCAACGTATTCGAGATCAGAGTGACCATAATTTGGGCAGGCCCGCCCGCCCGTTGAGCAGTTCGACGAGAGGAACCAGCCGCTTGCGGAGATGGTAGCCGTCGCCGGCGGTGAGCCTCGCAAGAAGCTTGCCAGATTGCCCGACGCTCCAGAAACTGGCGCCACCCCAGCCACCGATGATGGGGTCGCCGATGATCGCGCGCGCCGGCTCCAGCAGGGTTTCCGCACGCGGGGAGACAAGAAGCATCGTTGCAATTGCGCGCGCGCCACCGGCAACCGCCCGACGCCGGAGCCTGGCTGCGATATCCGGCCCGATGCGAAAATCCTCGGCATGGATGAGCCTGCCGTCCTGATAGACCCGCCAGCGATCGTGGAAATTGCCCTGGATCGTCTGTTCGCCCATCGCCAGCCGGCCAAACAAGGTCGCCTCCAACAGCAGCGCTTCGGCGCTGCCCGCAAGCTTCACATCGAGCGTCCTTGCAAAGGCCGCCCGGTCGAAAACGATCGTTTCCTGCGGCAGCCAGGCGATCCGACCGCCGGCGCCGACATCGAGGCTGACCGTCGTCTCGGCGCGATCGGATGCCGCGCGATAGACCTTCTCGCAGGCCTGGGTGGTGATCGAGGCCGAGGCGCCCTCGCCGACTTCGATCGCCCAGCCGAGCCGATCGCCGCCGGTCAATCCGCCGGCCGTGTTGATGAGCACCGCCTCGAGCGGGTCGCCTTGCACCGCCGGCATGCGAATCTTGGCCGAACCGTCCTGGTAGAGACGTTGAAGGCGGGTCCGGCCGCCGCTTTTGCCGCAGAAAAGCCTGCCTCGCCCGGCAACACGTTGGGCGGCAAGCGGAGTATCGTCGATCATGTCCACGGCGCCAACGTTAAGCACTCCGGCGGCTTTGTCGATATATAGCTTGTTGCTTGACATCGTTTCGGTTTCTATAGAGGGAGCCACCTTGGAGCGGTCACGCGATGCCTGGCGAGGTAGGGGCGACGACGTTAGTGACTCCAGGGACGAAGGGGCGCTGATCAGTTGGCGTCGGAAAACGACAGGGGAAGGAACCGAATGGCTGACCAGCTGACGACCGAAATCATCGAAAAGATCAAAGCCCATGCCGAGCCCGGCGGCGAGGAAATCACCGCCAGCACCGATCTCAACACGCTGGGGATCCATTCGCTGGAACTGACCGAGATCATCTTCGATCTCGAGGAGAAGTATGGCATCGAGATCGAGATGAACACGGTCGACGCCTGGAGCAACCTCAAGAACGTCGGCGACATGGTCGAGGCGGTTCGCGAGCTGATCGCGAAAAAAGCCTGATTGCATGCTCAAGCGCGTCGTCATCACCGGCATTGGTGGAATATGCGGGCTCGGCAACGATGTGCCGGCGATCTGGGACGCCATGCGCGCCGGCCGCTCGGCAATCGGCCCGATCGACAACCCTTCGCTGCATGACCTGAAGGTTAAGGTCGGCAGCGAAATCAAGGCGTTGCCCGATCACGGCATCGACCGCAAGCAAGTGGTGTCGATGGACCGTTTCAGCCTGCTGGCGGTGATCGCGGCGCGGGAGGCGATGCAACAGTCCGGATTGACCGCGCATGCCGACAACACCTACCGGATGGGCGCCATTGTCGGCGTCGGCGTCGCCGGCTTCGAGACGATCGAGGAGAACTACCGCGCGATCCTGATCGAAGGGCGCAACCGCGCCGCCATCTTCACCGTGCCGAAGGTGATGCCGGGAGCCGCCGCCGGCCAGGTCAGCATGAATCTCGGGCTGCGCGGTCCGGTGTTCGGCGTCACCTCGGCCTGCTCGTCGGCCAACCATGCCATCGCTGGCGCCGTCGACCAGATCAGGCTCGGCCGTGCCGACGTCATGGTCGCCGGCGGCACCGAAGCGCCGCTGGTCTGGGGCGTGCTCAAGGGCTGGGAAGCGCTGAGGGTGCTTTCGCCCGACACATGCAGGCCGTTCTCGGCCGACCGCCAGGGCCTGTCGCTAGGCGAAGGCGCCGGCATGGCGGTGCTGGAAAGCTACGACCACGCCATGGCGCGCGGCGCCACCATCCTGGCCGAGATCGCCGGCGCAGGCCTGTCGGCCGACGCCTCCGACATCGTCGCGCCGACAGTCGAGGGACCGGAAGCGGCGATGCGCTTCTGCCTGGTGGATGCCGGGCTCAATCCCGAGGATGTCGACTATCTCAACGCGCATGGCACCGGCACCAAGGCCAACGACCAGATCGAGACCGCAGCGATCAAGCGCGTCTTCGGCGAGCATGTCGGCACTCTGTCGGTTTCCTCGACCAAGTCGATGCATGCGCATTGTCTCGGCGCATCGGGCGGGCTGGAGATGATCGCCTGCGTCATGGCCATCCGCGACGGCATCGTGCCGCCGACCGCCAATTTCCGCGAGCCCGACCCCGAATGCGACCTCGACGTGACGCCTAACGTGGCGCGCGAGCGCAAGGTGCGCGCAGCACTGAGCAACAGTTTTGCTTTCGGCGGCACCAATGCGGTGCTGGCGTTCAAGGCGATCTGATACGCGCGCCTGCCATTCGCCGGAAAGCGCTTCCATCTTAGAGCGGGTTTAGCCTCCCCTCTAAGTTTTTTTCGCGCAAATCCGGACGGAACCGCTACGCACCTTTCCTGGAATTGCTCCAGAGCCCTGCCTTGGTTGACTGTCCGTGCACGGCAGGCCGATTGCCGGCATATTGATCCCGAAGGGCCGGGATCCTAATTCTTGCCCACCCGCCACGCGCGCCGCCCGGCGCCGATCTGCATCCGGAGCCCCCGATGACCAACCTGTCCGCCTTTCCGATCGCCAAGCGCTGGCCGGCCAAGCACCCCGACCGGCTGCAGCTCTATTCCTCCCCGACGCCCAACGGCGTCAAGATATCGATCGCGCTGGAAGAGATCGGCCTGCCTTACGAGCCGCACTATGTCGACATCGGCAAGAATGAGAGCTGGACGCCGGAATTCCTGTCGCTCAACCCGAACGGCAAGATACCGGCAATCATCGACCCGAACGGTCCCGACGGGAAGCCGATCGGGCTGTTCGAATCCGGCGCCATCCTGCTTTACCTCTCGGACAAGACCGGCAAGCTGATCCCGGCCGATCCGATCCGGCGCTACGAGACCATCCAATGGGTGTTCTTCCAGATGGCCGCGATCGGCCCGATCTTCGGCCAGGTCGGCTTCTTCAACAAATTCGCCGGGCGCGAGATCGCCGACAAGCGGCCGCTGGAACGCTATCGCGACGAGTCGCGGCGACTGATCGGCGTTTTGGAAACGCGGCTCACGGGCCGGCAATGGATCATGGATGATGCGTTCACCATCGCCGATGTCGCGACGCTCGGCTGGGTGCGCAACCTGATCGGCTTCTACGAGGCGCGCGACCTCGTCGGCTTCGACGATTTCCCGACCGTCGCGGCATGGCTGGAACGGGGCCTTGCACGGCCGGCCGTGCAGAGGGGCCTGACCATCCCGGCGAGGGGTTGAGAGAGCCTATTTCGTCCTGGTTTTGGCGCGGCCCCGGCCGAGCATGGAAGCGGCAAGCCGAGCCGTGGCCACCACCGCGCCCGTCGCAACGCTTGCGACGGTGCGAATCGGGCCGGACTTCGCTGTCGGCTTATGTGGCTTCGCGGCTTTTGCGGCGGTCTTGTGCGATGCGCCGGGCACCACTTTCTTGGGCGCGGCCTTGCCGAAAGCCGGCTTGGCGTCCTTGGAGCGCTCAGCGACCGCAGGGCCGGCACCGGCCCTCGATTGCGTTGTCCTGGATTGATTGGCCCTGCTTCTCGCGGGCGCGGGTTTTCTGGTCTTGGTTGCCATCAGACGGTTCCCTTACGCCGGACAATTGGGGAGTACGGCCATAACGACCTGTAAGTCTTAAGGTTCCCGTCCAAAAATACTGAAAATTGAGCGGGTTAACCAATCACCAGATCGGCTTGCCTGCGGCGCGCCAGCACGCGCTCGATGTTGGGCATGTCGTTGGAGGCGATCCAGGCGCGGGCGTCCTCGTCGGACTTGCCGTGGTCGCGCCAGCGCTCCATCAGGCGGCGCTCGAGCTCGTTGCGCGGCACGTCGACGAAGATAGTGAAATCGAACAGCGGCGCGAGCCGCGACCAGGGCTCCTCGTCGAGGAGCAGATAATTGCCTTCGACCAGGATGAACTTGGCGTCGGCGGAAATGATCTCGGCCGCGGCGCGCGACAGTTCGATGCTGCGATCGAAGACCGGAATGGCGATGTCAGGCTCGCCGGAGCGGATGCGCTTCAAAAGCGTCTCGAAGCCGGCGAAGTCGAAGGTTTCCGGCGCGCCCTTGCGCGCGCGCAGGCCGCGCCGGTTGAGCACGATGTCGTCATAGTGGAAGCCGTCCATAGGCACGACTTCGGACGTGCCTTCCGGCAGCAATTCGTGCAACCTGCCCGATATGGTCGACTTGCCGGCTCCCGGCGGGCCGGCAATGGCAACGACGAAACGCTTGGCTTTGCCGGCGCGCTTGAAGATTTCGGCAGTGATATGGGCCAAGTCAGACATCAGCGCCTCTTCGCTAGCGACTCCGGCCGCATCTTGGCGGCAGCCGCCGAAAATTTCAAACCCGGATTAGCCCGACGGGTCTCAGGCCGGAACCGAACGCCCGATGCGCAGGAACTCTCGGTCGAACGGCACCTCCCGCGCTGTCTTGCCAGCGGCAAGGATGCGCAATCGGTCGGGCGCCGATTCGAGGTCGGCCGGCGGCTCGGCGTCGGCGAACGGAACCGCGCCGATAACATGGCGGAAGGAGACGCTGCGCCCTTCCGCAAGGGCGAAGGCCGTCGCCACGCCTTCATGCTTCAGCCAGTTGTCGCCGAGCGAGGCGGCGTGGCCGACCGCGGCGCGGCCGTCCTCGATGCCGAGCACGCCGACATGGCGGCCGCTCCAGGGCGCATAGTCGCGCCCGCCATTGCTGAACCAGAGCATGGTGACCGGCAGCTCGGCCGGGTTCTTCAGCACCAGCACCAGATCCTGCTCGGCGCGGCGAGCGAGCGCCGTCCAGCCCGGCCCGCCATGATCGGCCTCGACCAGCGTGATGAAATCCTCGCGGCGGTCTTCCATGCGGTAGTCGGTGAGATCGGTGGTGCCGCCCGTGGCGACCGGGAAATGGGTCAGATCGGCGGCGCGGGCGGGATAGGCCAGGCGAAAACGGCCGCGCGCCGGATCGGGCTCCAGCGGGGTCGCCGGCGTCACGGCCAGGCGCTTCGGCGAGAAGGCCAGGCGTCCGCCGTCCTGCATCGCCGTCATCGGATGATGGGCGACGGAAATGGCGCCGGAACCGCCTGAGAAAATGTGCTCTTGGTAGAGGAAGGGGTGGTTGTCGCGGAGCGTGAAGACCTTGTCGACGGCAGCGCCCATGACCTTGCGGCGCAGCCGGAAGACGGCGCGCCAGCCGCCGGCGATGGCGCCGTTCTCGACGACATCCCATTCGCTGTTGGCCGTCCAGCCATGCAGGGGTGCGGCCTCGACATCGCTGGTGGAAAACGGCGCGCAAAGGAAATCGCCCGACAGACGCACCGTGCCTTCGGGGAGATTTTCCGGCAGCGTCTCGTGCGGCGAGCCGACCCAGGGCGCGCGGTGCAGCGGTTTCAGCACGCGGCCGCCGGCCTCGATTTCCATGGCGGCGATATGGCCGACGGCGAGATCGAGCGAAACCGAGATGCCTTTTGCGTCGATCGTGACCGTGTTCATTGCTCGACCTCGAATCTCTTGCAGAGGGCGCCAACAAAGCCTGCCCGGCGCTCGGAACGCAAGCGCGGCGTCGGGCATTTTGCATCAGCTCCCCACCCTCTGTCCTTGTGGGGAGGGTGGGCGAGCGGTCGGGGCAAAGCGGAGATCGCTCGAAGGGGTGGGGGTCCAACCAAAAAGGAGACCTTTCGTCCCCCAACCCGATCCGCTACGCGGATCGACCCTCCCCACAAGGGAGAGGGTGGGAGCAACCCTACTGCCTTTCATATTCCCGCACCGGCGACTTCGTCCCGTCCGTATAAGTCACCTGCACCGCCATCGACTTCACATCGTCCTTCACCTTGAAATAGGGCTGGTAGTCGGCGGGAACGGCGTAAGGATCCTTGGCGTCGCAGGGCGGCATCTTGATCTCTTTGTCGAGCGCCGTGCCGTTCAGGCTGTAATGCACTTCCTTGATGGCGCAGCGGAAGGACAGCATCTGGGTGAAATAGACCAGGCCGTAATTGCCGCTGGCGTCGAAGGCGATCCACGAGGTCCAGAACTGGTCGAGGATCTGCTTGTTGCCCTGCTGCAGGGCGGCATCCGGGTCGAAGCGGATGTCGAACGGGCCGGTCTCGCGGCCCCTGATGTCGAGGTATTTTATGGCGATGGTGTTAGCCGCGGTGCTGTCCGGCAGCTCGAAGCTCGGATTGGGCATCGGCTTGCCGGTGCGCTGGTCGTTCATCGCCATCAGGCCGGTGTCGGTGAACGGACCGCTGTCGCCGAGCCGCCAGGAGATCGCCGTCGCCGGCTCAGGCAGCGAGATCGTCATCGACCAGCCGGCGTTGGAGCGCGTCGGCGTCAGCGTCGGCACGAAGCGCGAGGGGTCGAGCACGTCGCCAAGTGCCGCCAGCCGGGTGCGGCTGCGGTCGAGCCAGTCGGCCAGTTGGGTCTGGTCGACGAAATATTTGAGCAGGCCGCCGTCCTTCTCATAGGAAACGAATTTCGTGAGCGCCTCGGCTTCGCTGCGCTTATCGGCCAGCGTCTGGCTGCCGAGGCGGTCTTCCGAAAATTCCTGCGCCAGGAGGAAGTAAGCCGGCGCGTAATCGGGATTGGCGGTTATGAAGGCGTTGAGCCTGTCAGGCCGCTCGGCATCGTCGAACTGGAGCAGATGGACGAGCTTGATCGCCGGCGCCTTGGCCTTCTCGGCGAGCTGGCCGAACACTTCGCGGGCGCCGGCTTTGCCGTCCTGGACCCTTAACAGCGTGGCGAAGCGGGTATAGGGATCGATGGCGTCGACATCGAAGCCGGCAAAGGCGAGATAGGCGCGGCGGGCATTGAGCATGTCGCCCGCCAGCTCGTAGACGCGGGCGTTGTGATAAAACTCGTCGGGGCGCTTGGGATCGGCGATCGCCCCGCCCTGCGCCGCCAGTTGGGCAAAGCCCTTGGCGATAGTGTCGATCGAGGCGGCGATCTGCTCGGTCGTTGCCTGCAGCTTTTCGGCCTGAGCCTGCTGCTGTTGCTGCCCGGCGGCTAATGTGTCGGTGGTCTGCTTGACCGCCTCGACCGTCTTCTGCGTCTCGGCGCCCTGTTCGGTCTGCTGCTTCTGTGTCTGCGCGATCTGGTCCGTCTTCTGTGCCACCGTGTCGGTGGACTTCTTGACCGCTTCGACCGTATTCTGCGTCTCGGTGACCGTCTTCTCGATCTTCGCCACCTTTTCGGAGACGATGCCCAGCGACTGCTGGAGCTCAGCCACCGCCGGCACCAGCGCGGCGATGACGCCGTTCTGCGAATTGGTTTCCTGCTGGACGCCGTAGACGCTGCCGGCGATCGCCGCCGCGCTGGTGGCGAAAATCAGCGCCGGCATGGCCTTCGCCGCCAGCACCAGGCGCAGCACCATGGCGATGGCGATGATCGCCGCGGCGACCGCCGCGATGAGCGCGATATAGGCGGCAAAGGGCCCGAGGGGGTTGAGCACGTCCGACACCGCGCCGCTGACGAAGGCGACGCTGCCCGCCCATTTGCCGGTGCGGCTGAGCGAGGCCCTGAGCAGCGAGGTCGTGCCCGTGGCGATTTCCGACATGCCGATCCCCCCAAATCCAAGCCGGCCGCATCATAGCGGCAAGGGGGTGTGGAAGGCAAAGCGAGCTGCGACGGCGCAAAACCTGGGCAAATGCCTTATTACCGCCGTTAACCAGTTGGACGCGGCAGGTGCGTTACGTTAGCCTCACCGCATCTCAGCAACAGCTTAAGAACAGTCTTGTCCTATCTGCGTCCCTTGCCCCTCATCCAAAAATTTATGGCCGCGTTGGCCTTGCTGCTGCTGGTTGCCGGCTGCACCACCGCAGCGCCGCCGGAAAGCGTGCTGGCCGTGCCGGCGCAGCCGCAGAAATACGCGGCGATCGTGGTCGACGCCCCGACCGGCAAGACGCTGTTCGAGGTCAGTTCGACGGCGCAGCGTTATCCGGCCTCGCTCACCAAGATGATGACGCTATACATGCTGTTCGAGGCGCTGGAGAGCGGCCGGGTGACCAAGGAGACGCAGATTCCGGTTTCCGACCACGCCGCCTCGCAGCCGCCGACGAAGCTGCGCTTCCGGCGCGGCGAGACGATCGACGTCGATTCCGCCATCCGCGCCATGGTGGTGAAGTCGGCGAACGACGTGGCGGTGGCGGTGGGCGAATATCTGGGCGGCGGCAGCGAGGACCAGTTCGCCGCCATGATGACCGCAAAGGCGCGCCAGCTCGGCATGACCAGCACCAATTTCCGCAACGCCTGCGGCCTGCCCGACGACGGCCAGGTGACGAGCGCGCGCGACATGGCGGTGCTGGGGCTGGCGCTCGAGCACCGCTTCCCGCAGCATTTCCACTATTTTTCCGAAAGCGACTTCATGTTCCGCGGCCGGCTGGTGCGCGGCCACAACGACATGCTGGGTCGCGTGCGCGGCGTCGACGGCATCAAGACCGGGTATATCCGCGCCTCCGGCTACAACATCGTCACCTCCTACAATGCCGACGGGCGGCATCTGATCGTGGTGGTGATGGGCGCCCAAAGCGCGCGCCAGCGCAACGACCATGTCGAGGCGCTGATCCAGCGGAGTCTGGCGCCGATGAGCGCCGATGCGAAGACGCAGCTGATGTATGCCGGGCAGCAGCCGGCCGGTTCGGCGCTTCCCGGCCTGCCGCCGCCTGGTTTGCCGGCGCAGTAGCAGGTGCAGAAACTTTGAAACGCCGGCGGGACAGCGCCCCCATCTGTCCTGCCGGACATCTGCCCCTCAAGGGGGGAGATCAGCCATCATCGCGGCTTTCGCCAATGTTTTCCCGGAACGCGCAAGGGCACGTTGAGATTCAGGTCAGGCCGAGTCGAGAATGGGGGCTTCCGAGAACCGGAGCGGAGCGTACTTGAAGTACGTGAGCACCGGAAGCACAGCCACCATTCGCAGGCCGGCCTCACCTGAATATCAACGTGCCCTACCGAACCACCAGCACCGGGATCTCGGTCAGCGACACCACCTCCGCCGTCTGGCTGCCGAGCACCAGCCGGCCGATGCCGCGACGGCCATGGGACGCCATGACGATGAGGTCGCAGGCCTCGCCACGCGCCGCATCGAGGATCGCCTCGGCGGGCGTCTTGTTCTCGACATGCAGGGTCTTCGCGCTCACGCCGAGCTTATCGGCCTCGGCCTTGCACTTCCCCAGCACCTCGCGGGCATATTTGCGCGCGCTTTGCTCGTAGTTGGTGAGCTCGTCGGCGGCGACATAGCCGGCCATGGCGCCGCCCCAGGCCAGCGCCGGGAACGGCTCGGAGACGGTGACGAAGGTGACCGTGGCGCCAAGGCACTTGGCCAGCTCCAGGCCGTGGACGACGCCCTTGCTGGCCAGTTTCGAGCCGTCGGTGGCGATCAGGATGTGCTTGTACATGGTGGCGATCCCTCTTCTTGCGGGGCGATGCGCGCCCCTGATGGGCGATCAGGCCTGATCTCGATATAATTTCCCTATCAGGCCCGCCACAGGGGCCAGCTTGATCTGGATCAAGGCCAGGCGGTGCAGATGATTGCTCCAGCCGAAGAACGGACAATCGCCAACGGCGCTCCCCCACTCCGTCTCGGGCTTCGCCGAGCCACCTCTCCCCCATTTCATGGGGGCGAGGAACCCAAGTTTGGGAGCGTCGCGCCCTTAGCGATTGGCGTTTCCTCGCCCCCGCGGAAGCGGGGGAGAGGTGGATCGGCGCGCAGCGCCGAGACGGAGCGGGGGCTGGCGCCGCCATAGGCGATTGCACATGGCGGCCGGCGAAGAGCCACGCCTCCCTGCAATCACAAGAACTTGTTCGGTCACACGACCTTCACAGTGACGATGGATATGCCGCGCCGGCTTGGCGTATCGTATCGGAAGCCGAGAACAGGAGCACTGACCATGGCCGGCGACCCCAAGGCATCCGCGCAGACGCAAGTTGACGACGAGAACGACACGGCCGGCGAATATCTCGAGGCGGCCACCGTGCCGGAGGACGCGCATGAAGCGGCCGACGAGATCCTCGAAGCCCCGGAGGTGCCGGATTCGGAACCAACCCCACCCGGCACGACCAGGGTCAAGCCGAAGAAGAAACCGTCGGCGATCAGCGGCCGGAAATTCCGCAAGCGCGACCTGGTGCGCATCGACGATCTCAGGCCGAGCCTTGCCGACCGCATCCGCTCCGACCATCCCGACCTGCCGCGCGGCGCCCGCATCAGCCGCCAGGAGCTCTCGCGCTACCGCATGCGCTACATGGAGGAATTGCTGCAGCAGGAACACGGCGAATTCTCCGAGCTCGACCGCCAGGTGGTGGAATCGATCGCCAGACAAGACACGATCTCGGAAAACTCGGAAGAGGAGTTCGAGGAGCACCGCTCCTTCGCCGACCGCGTCTCCGACTCGATGGCCGAGTTCGGCGGCAGCTGGTGGTTCCTGATCTCGTTCGCGGCCGTGCTCTTGATCTGGATCGGCATCAACCTCGCCGCGGGCCTGGGGCACGCCTTCGACCCCTACCCGTTCATCCTGCTCAACCTTTTGCTCTCCTGCATCGCCGCCATCCAGGCGCCGGTGATCATGATGAGCCAGAAGCGGCAGGAAGCCAAAGACCGGCTGCGCTCCTTCAACGACTACCGGGTGAACCTCAAGGCCGAGCTAGAAGTGCGGCATCTGCACGAAAAGCTCGACTACCTGATCTCGCGCCAATGGCAGCGGCTGGCCGAGATGCAGCAGATGCAGCTCGACGCCATGCACGAGCTGGCCGCGAAGAAGCAGAAGCGGGCGACGAGAGGGGTGCGGCGGAGGGTGGCGAAGGTTGAGGCGGAGGGGTGAGGGTTTCAGGACGAAGCCCGCGCGACGCTCCTTTCAAGCCTGCGCCGCGCCTCGGATACCCGGAGCGACACGCCATCGTCCTGTGAGCTTAAAACGTCACGATCCCAATTGGCCGTTGAAGCCCGGGGCGGCTTCCGCTAAGAAGCCGTGGCTGGCCGGTTCACCGGCCGGTTCGTTTTCCGGTTTCCCGGGGAGCACCCGTAGCTCAGCTGGATAGAGCGCTGCCCTCCGAAGGCAGAGGTCACAGGTTCGAATCCTGTCGGGTGCGCCAATCTCCAAAGGGTCCATTCTGGACACATAGGTTACGGTTCATACCGGAGACATGGGTAA
>NZ_LPVS01000080.1:0-56989 GCF_014843905.1 Mesorhizobium silamurunense
GCCTGTGGCGCGGGCCGCGGCGGCGCTGCCTGCGGAGCCGGGCGCGGCCGAACCGGTGCTTCCATGCCGCCGCCCTTCTTCTCCGCCGTCAGCGCGACGACGGCGTTGACGACGCCGGGGATGGCTTTCACCACCCGCTCGGCGGCGGCGCGCAGCGGTTCCATCTCCTGCGCGCGGGCGGCGGGAACGGTTATCGAGAAGAACACCTTGGAGTCGGCGATGAAAATCTCCGAGACCAGGCCGAGGTCGACGATATTGCCGGTGAAATCCGGTCCATTGACCGTCTTCAGGCGCTCGATGACGGTTTCTTTGCTGACGGACATGAGCTTTTTCCCAAGCGTTTGCCGGTTCAGATAATGCAGTTCCCGGAGAGAACCAAGCTTCGGAACGGCATTTGCGGCGACATGCCTTCAAAAACTTGCACTCGCGTGTCGGGTTTTGCGGGCGCCTTTCGTCTTCCAGAAAGACGCATCCCGACTGCACAGGCTGCGGTCGCCAGAAGACAATGCAACGCTATCTTCCTGGTTTCGGCGGCAGCCAGCAGGGAGCAGCCGATGGAGAAAGGAGACAGTCATGCTCGAACACAGCAATGCCACAGCCAATCTCGCGGTGAAGGACCTGGAGAGGGCCAAGGCTTTCTACGTGGGAACACTGGGCCTCAAGCAGGTTGACGACATGGGCGGCGAACTGATCGTCTACAAAAGCGGCGACACGCTTATCAACGTCTATCATTCGCAATTCGCCGGGACCAACAAGGCGACCGCGGTAACCTGGGAGGTCGGCGACCAGATCGAGCCGATGGTCAAGTCGCTGCGGTCGAAGGGCGTCACCTTCGAGCACTACGACATGCCCGGCCTATCGCTCGAAGGTGATATTCATGTCGGCCACGGCATGAAAGTCGCCTGGTTCAAGGATCCCGACGGGAACATTTTAAATCTCGTGGGCAAATAGCTTCGCCCTCAGACGCGGCAGGCCGCATCATGCGGCCAACCGCGTGGCGAGGTAGGTCAACGCCGAAATCGCCGCCGTCGCCGGCAGGGTGATGACCCATGCCACGACGATATTGCCGGCTATGCCCCAGCGCACAGCCGAGACGCGGCGGGCAGCGCCCACGCCGATGATGGCTCCTGTTATTGTGTGGGTGGTCGACACCGGAACGCCGAGCCAGGTGGCGGCAAAAAGCGTGATCGCACCGCCGGTCTCGGCGCAGAAGCCCTGCATGGGATTGAGCCGCGTGATCTTCGAGCCCATGGTGTGAACGATGCGCCAGCCTCCGAGCAGCGTGCCCAGCGCCAGGGCCGACTGGCAGGTGATGACCACCCAGAGCGGCACGTAGAAGCTCTGGCCGAGCATGCCTTGCGAATAGAGCAGCACGGCGATGATGCCCATGGTCTTCTGCGCGTCATTGCCGCCGTGCCCCAGCGAATAGAGGGACGCCGAGAAGAATTGTAGGACGCGAAAGCTGTTATCGACCGCGAACGGCGTCTGCCGCACGAACAGCCATGAGACGACGAGGATGAGGACAAGCGCCAGCACGAATCCGGTCGCCGGCGAGAGGACGATCGCCGCGACCGTCTTGCCGAGCCCGGACCAGACGATGGCGCCCGTTCCGGCCTTGGCGACGCCGGCGCCGACCAGTCCGCCGATCAGCGCATGCGAGCTGCTCGACGGAATGCCGGCGATCCAGGTGACGATGTTCCAGAAGATGGCGCCGACAAGCGCGGCGAAGATCACCGCCGGTGTCACGATGTCGGCATCGACGATGCCTTTTCCCACCGTCTCGGCGACATGCAGGCCGAAGAACAGGAAGGCGATGAAATTGAAGAAAGCGGCCCAGAACACCGCGTAGTGCGGTCTGAGCACACGGGTGGAGACGATGGTCGCGATCGAATTGGCGGCATCGTGCAGGCCGTTCAAGAAATCGAAGAACAGCGCCACTGCTACGAGGCCGACCAGCAAGGGAAAGGCGATCGTGGCGTCCATCGCTACACGTTCTCGATGACGATGCCGCTGATCTCGTTGGCGACGTCCTCGAAACGGTCGACCACCTTTTCCAGTTGGCCATAGATCTCGGAACCGATTAGATAGGCCATGGGGTCGCTGCGGCCGTGCCGCTTGAACAGATCCTTGAGACCCTGCTCATGCAAGTCGTCGGCACGGCCCTCGACGCGCATGACCTCTTCGGCAATGGCATTGAGCCGCGCGGCGTTTGCGCCCACCTTGCCGAGCAGCGGGATCGCCTCTGCGACCAGTCGGGCGGCCTGGACGATGACGCCGCCCATTTCCCGCATCAGCGGATCGAATTCCCTCATCTCGAACAATTTCACCGTCTTGACGGCCTTGTGCATCGTGTCGATGGCATCATCCATCGACTGGATCAGATCCTTGATGTCGCCGCGGTCGAAGGGCGTGATGAAGGAGCGCCTGACGGCAAGCAGGACCTCCGCGGTAATGCCGTCCGCTTCGTCCTCCAGATCGACGATCTTCTGACACCAGCGGTCGATGTCCCTGCCCTGGAGAAGCTGCTCAAGCGCCTCGGCGCCGCCGACCACCGTGCGCGAATGCCGTTCGAACAGCTCGAAGAAGCGATCCTCGCGCGGCAACAGCCTGCGAAACCAACCCAGCATCTCGTCCTCCCTGCTTCCGCTTATCCCACATAGCGCCATGCGCGGCGCGGGAAAACAGATAGCCGGCTCAAAAATGTGGACGAGGTCCGATTATGCGTGTGTCTTGCGCGGCAAGACGATTTCCCCGACCTTGGGCAAACCGTGGATCGGATGATATGATCGACAAGCTGGAATTCTTCATCGCTTTAGCCAAGGAAGAGCATTTCGGCCGCGCGGCCGAAGTGTGCGGCGTCACCCAGCCGACACTGTCGGCCGGCATCAAGCAGCTCGAGGAACAGCTCGGCGTCATGCTGGTGCTGCGCGGTTCGCGCTTCCAGGGCCTGACGCCGGAAGGCAAGCAGGTGCTGGTCTGGGCGCGCCGCATCGTCGGCGACTCACGGACCATGCGCGAGGAGATGCGGGCGGCGCGCCACGGCCTTGCCGGCCGCATCCGCATCGCCGCCGTCCCGACCGCCTTGGCGATGGTGGCGCGGCTGACGACGCCGTTCCGCGAAAAGCATCCGGGCGTCACCTTCTCGATCCTGTCGCGCACCTCGATCGAGGTGTTGTCGCTGCTCGGCAATTTCGACGTCGATGCCGGCATCACCTATCTCGACAACGAACCGCTCGGGCGGGTGACCAGCGTGCCGCTCTATGACGAGCGCTACCAGCTGATCACGGCAGTCGGAAATCCCTATTCCGACCGCGACAAAGTGACGTGGGCCGAGATCAGCCAGTTGCCGCTGTGCCTGCTGACGCCGGACATGCAGAACCGGCGCATCATCGACCAGCATCTGGCGGAAGCCGGCGTGCAGGTGCGGCCGACGCTGGAATCCAACTCGATGATCGTGCTGTTCTCGCATATCCGGACCGGCAAATGGTCGTCGATCATGCCGCTCAACCTCGCGGAAACATTCGGCTTTTCAGAGCCGATCCGGGCCATTCCGATCGTTGAGCCCGATGCCAGCCACACCGTCGGTCTGGTGGCCGCGCCGCGCGAGCCGCATACGCCGCTGGTGCAGGCGCTGCTGGACGAGGCAATGGCGCTGGCAGACGATTTCCGCGCCCACCGCTAGGTTAGACAATGCAGGCTGCGCGTTTTTGATAGAAAATTTCTATCGAGCAACGAGACGGCTTTATTGATCTAGAGGGTTTCCTCTGATTTCGTAAGGACTTAGCGATATTGCGCCCTGTGCATGTCGTTGCCCCGAAACCGCTCTATATGATGGGGTGACATACATTGGGCCGCCACGACCAGGGAGGGCGCTGCATGCCGATGCAGCCTGCAAGTACCGAGATCGCGTCGCGCATAGCGGCGATCATCGAGGAGTTGAAGGACCTCGAAGGTCCGCTGCTGCCGATCCTCCACGGCATCCAGGAGGAGTTCGGCCATGTGCCGCAGGCAGCACTTCCGGTCATTGCCGACGGGCTGAACCTCTCCAGGGCAGAAGTGCACGGCGTCGTCACCTTCTATCACGATTTTCGCGCCCAGCCCGCCGGCAGGCATGTGCTGAAGCTCTGCCAGGCGGAAGCCTGCCAGTCGATGGGCTCGGACGTCGTCGCCGCCAAGGTCAAGCAGTTGCTCGGCATCGATTTCCACGAGACCACCCGTGACGGATCGGTTACACTGGAGCCGGTCTATTGCCTCGGGCTTTGCGCCTGCTCGCCGTCGGCGATGCTGGACGGGGAAGTGATCGGCCGGCTTGACGACGAGAAGATCGAAGAGATCGTCGCGGAGGTGCGTTCATGATCCCGCGCATCTACATCCCTGCCGATTCCGGCGCGCTGGCGCTCGGCGCCGAAAAAGTCGCCAAAGCGATCGAGAAAGAGCTCAAGGAACGCGGCGTCGAAGCCAAGATCGTGCGCAACGGCTCGCGCGGCGCCTATTTCCTGGAGCCGATGATCGAGGTGGCGACCGCCGAGGGCCGCGTCGCCTACGGGCCGGTGAAGCCGTCGGAGGTCAAGAGCCTGTTCGACAGCGGCTTCCTCAAGGGCGGCCATCACAAGCGCTGGCTCGGCGCGCCCGACAAGATCCCCTTCCTCGCCAAGCAGACGCGGCTGACCTTCGCCCGCTGCGGCGTCATCGATCCGCTGTCGCTCGACAGCTACAAGTCGCATGGCGGCCTGAAGGGTCTTGAGAACGCGGTCGCCATGGCGCCGGCCGACATCGTGAAACAGGTGACCGAGTCCGGCTTGCGCGGCCGCGGCGGCGCCGGTTTCCCGACCGGCATCAAATGGAAGACGGTGCTGGATACGACCTCCGAGCGCAAATACATCGTCTGCAACGCCGACGAGGGCGACAGCGCCACCTTCGCCGACCGCATGATCATGGAAGGCGATCCCTTCGTGCTGATCGAAGGCATGGCGATCGCCGGCATCGCCACCGGCGCAACCAAGGGCTTCGTCTATATTCGCTCGGAATATCCGCATGCGGTGGCGACGATGAACAAGGCCGTCGCTATCGCCCGCAAGGCGGGCGTGCTCGGCGTCAATGTGCTGGGCTCGCCCAACGCCTTCGACATGGAAATCCGCGTCGGCGCCGGCGCCTATGTCTGCGGCGAGGAAACCTCGCTGCTCAACAGCCTGGAAGGCAAGCGCGGCGTGGTGCGCGCCAAGCCGCCGCTGCCTGCCATTCAAGGATTGTTCGGCAAGCCGACGGTGATCAACAACGTCATCAGCCTCGCCTCTGTGCCGATCATCATGGACAAGGGCGCCGCCTACTACAAGGATTTCGGCATGGGCCGCTCGCGCGGCACGATCCCGATCCAGATCGCCGGTAACGTCAAGCATGGCGGGCTGTTCGAAACGGCCTTCGGCCTGACGCTGGGCGAAATCGTCGACGAGATCGGCGGCGGCACGGCTTCGGGACGTCCGGTGAAAGCGGTGCAGGTCGGCGGCCCTCTCGGGGCCTATTTCCCGCGCGCGCTTTTCGACACGCCGTTCGACTACGAGGCCTTCTCGGCCAAGGACGGGCTGATCGGCCATGCCGGCATCACCGTGTTCGACGACAGCGCCGACATGATGAAGCAGGCGCGCTTCGCCATGGAGTTCTGCGCCATCGAGAGCTGCGGCAAGTGCACGCCCTGCCGCATCGGCTCGACGCGCGGCATGGAGGTTCTCGACAAGGTCGCGGCGGGAATAGAGGCGGAGAAGAACCTCGCTCTGGTCACCGACCTCTGCAACACGATGAAGTTCGGATCGCTCTGCGCGCTGGGCGGCTTCACGCCCTACCCGGTGATGAGCTCGATCACGCATTTCCCCGAGGATTTCAAGCCGGCGCCGACGCGCGTGGCTGCCGAATAGGAGCTGGCAGATGAATATCAAAGCCGACTTCCCGACACTCATCGAAGAGATCGATTACGGCACGCCGGAGTCGAAAGCGACGAATCAGGTCACGCTGATCGTCGACGGGCAAAGCATCACCGTGCCGGAAGGTACCTCGATCATGCGCGCGGCGATGGAGGGCGGGGTCGAGATCCCGAAACTCTGCGCCACCGACATGCTGGACTCGTTCGGCTCGTGCCGCGTCTGCCTGGTCGAGATCGAAGGCCGCGGCGGCACGCCCGCTTCCTGCACGACGCCGGTCGGTGAGGGCATGGTAGTGCGCACCCAGTCCGAGCGGCTCGACGCCATCCGCCGCGGCGTCATGGAGCTCTACGTTTCCGACCATCCGGCCGGCTGGAACGAGAAGGCCGGAACCGGCGCCAGCGAGTTCGACGCGGTGGCGAAGTCGGTCGGCCTCGCCGAGAACCGCTACGGCGTCGAAGGCCGCAACCACGTTAGGCAAGAGAACGGCGTGGCGCCCGGCCATGGCTCGCTGGCCGTCGACTACATCGCCCGCGACGAATCCAACCCCTATTTCACCTACGACCCGGCGCAGTGCATCGTCTGCTCGCGCTGCGTGCGCGCCTGCGAAGAGGTGCAGGGCACCTTCGCGCTGACCATCGAGGGCCGCGGCTTCGAATCGCGCATGGTCGCCGGCATGCATGAAGACTTCATCGCTTCCGAATGCGTCTCCTGCGGCGCCTGCGTGCAGGCCTGCCCGACTGATGCGCTGCGCGAGAAGACGGTGCTCGAGAAGGGCATGCCGGAACGCTCGGCCGTCACCACCTGCGCCTATTGCGGCGTCGGCTGCTCGTTCAAGGCAGAAGTGAAGGGTGACGAGGTCATCCGCATGATGCCCTACAAGGACGGCAAGGCGAACCACGGCCATTCCTGCGTGAAGGGCCGTTTCGCCTATGGCTATGCCACCCACAAGGACCGCATCCTGTCGCCGATGATCCGGGAGAAGATCAGCGATCCCTGGCGCGAGGTGAGCTGGGAAGAGGCGATCGCCCATACCGCCAAGGAATTCCGCCGCATCCAGTACCAGTACGGACGCAGCGCCATCGGCGGCATCACCTCCTCGCGCTGCACGAATGAGGAGACCTATCTCGTCCAGAAGCTGGTGCGCCAGGGCTTCCGCAACAACAATGTCGACACCTGCGCCCGCGTCTGTCACTCGCCGACCGGTTACGGCCTCGGCCAGACCTACGGCACCTCGGCCGGCACGCAGGATTTCGACTCGGTCGAGTTCACCGACGTCGCCGTCATCATCGGCGCCAATCCGGTTTCCGCCCATCCGGTCTTCGCCTCGCGGCTGAAGAAGCGGCTGCGCCAGGGCGCCAAGCTGATCGTGCTCGACCCGCGCCGCACCGAGATGGTGAAGTCGACACATGTCGAAGCGGACTATCACCTGCCGTTGAAGCCAGGCACCAACGTGGCGGTGCTGACGGCGCTGGCGCATGTCATCGTCACCGAGGGCCTGTTCGACGAAGCCTTCATCCGCGAGCGCTGCGACTGGGCCGAGTTCCAGGACTGGGCGTCCTTCGTCGCCCTGCCGGAGAATAGCCCGGAGACGGTCGGCAAGCTCTCCGGCGTCGATCCCGAGTTGATCCGGGGTGCTGCGCGGCTCTACGCCAAGGGCGGCAACGGCGCGATCTATTACGGTCTCGGCGTCACCGAACACAGTCAGGGCTCGACCACGGTGATGGCGATCGCCAACCTTGCCATGGCCACCGGCAATATCGGCCGTCCGGGCGTCGGCGTGAACCCGCTGCGCGGCCAGAACAATGTGCAGGGTTCCTGCGACATGGGCTCCTTCCCGCATGAGCTGCCGGGTTATCGCCACATCTCGGGCGAGGCCGTGCGCGACATCTATGAGAGCCTGTGGGGCGTGAAGCTGGACGAAGAGCCCGGCCTGCGCATCCCCAACATGCTGGATGCCGCCGTCGACGGCTCGTTCAAGGGCATCTACATCCAGGGCGAGGACATCCTGCAGTCCGACCCCGACACCAAGCATGTCGCCGCTGGCCTCGCCGCGATGGAATGCGTCGTCGTGCACGACCTCTTCCTCAACGAGACGGCGAACTACGCGCATGTCTTCCTGCCGGGCTCGACCTTCCTGGAGAAGGACGGCACCTTCACCAATGCCGAGCGCCGCATCAACATGGTGCGCAAGGTGTTGGAGCCGAAGGCGCGCTATGCCGACTGGGAGGCGACGCAGGAGCTTGCCCGCGCCATCGGGCTCGACTGGAACTACGCGCATCCCTCCGAGATCATGGACGAGATCGCCAAGACGACGCCGAGCTTCGCCGGCGTTTCCTTCGATCTGCTCGACCGTGTCGGATCGGTGCAGTGGCCCTGCAACGAGAAGGCGCCGCTCGGCACGCCGATCATGCATGTCGACGGCTTCGTGCGCGGCAAGGGCAAGTTCATCCGCACCGAATATGTGGCGACGGACGAGCGGACGGGTCCGCGTTACCCGCTGCTGCTCACGACCGGGCGGATTCTCTCGCAATACAATGTCGGCGCGCAGACCCGGCGCACCGAGAATGTCATGTGGCATGCCGAGGACCGGTTGGAGATCCATCCGCACGATGCCGAGAACCGCGGCATCCGCGATGGCGACTGGGTGCGGCTGGCAAGCCGCTCCGGCGAAACCACGCTGCGGGCGCTGATCACCGATCGCGTCTCGCCGGGCGTCGTCTACACGACCTTCCACCATCCTGATACGCAGGCGAATGTGATCACCACCGACTTCTCGGACTGGGCGACCAACTGTCCGGAATACAAGGTCACCGCCGTGCAGGTGGCGCCGTCCAACGGCCCGACCGACTGGCAGAAGGACTATAACGAGCAGGCGCGCCAGAGCCGGCGGATCGCTCCGTTGCAGGCGGCGGAGTAACCTTGGCCGCGCGCCGCAAAGCAACGACGCAAATCTCGCGGCTGGCGCGTCGCGCCGGCGGCACCGCGGCGGCGAACCGCATGGTGCCGGAGGAGACGCCGGTGGCGTTCTCCTATGCCGGCACCACGCACGCCGTGATGATGGCGAGCCCCGCCGATTTCGAGGATTTCGCGCTGGGCTTCTCGCTGACCGAAGGCATCGTTGGCGACCCGAAAGAGATCGAGGCGATCGAGGTCGAGGATCTCGGCGCCGGCATCGATATCCAGATCAAGCTGAAAGACAAGGCGAACACGCGCTTCCAGGCGCGGCGGCGCAGGCTGGCCGGACCGGTCGGCTGCGGCTTGTGCGGCATCGAATCCATCGAGGAAGCGATGCGCTCGGTCGACGCGGTCGGTTCGTCGAAGCTTACGCTTGAGGCCGAGGACGTCACCCGTTCGGTCAGGCTGCTGTCTAAGCTGCAGCCGCTGCATACGGAGACCGGCGCGGTGCATGCCGCGGGCTTCTATGTTCCCGGCAAGGGCGTCGTGATGGCGCGCGAGGATGTCGGCCGCCACAACGCGCTGGACAAGCTTGCCGGCGCGCTGGCGAAAGCCGGCATCGACGGCGCGAGCGGTGCAGTCGTCGTCACTTCGCGCGTGTCGGTGGAGATGGTGCAAAAGACGGCCGCCATCGGCGCGCCGATCATCATGGCCGTCTCGGCGCCGACAGCACTTGCCATCCGCACGGCAGAGGCCGCCGGCATGACGCTGGTGGCGCTGGTGCGCGGCGACGATTTCGATATTTTCACCCACCCTGACCGGGTGGCTTGCGGAGTTGCCAAGCATGTCGCATGACGAAGACCATATCGCCAACACCAGGGAAAAGCTGGTGCGCATGGCCAACCAGATCGCCACCTTCTTCCATTCGAAGCCGCGCGAGGAAGGCATTACCGGCGTTGCCGAGCACATCAACAAGTTCTGGGAGCCGCGGATGCGGCGGCAGTTCTTCGAGTTGCTCGACGGCGACCCAGAGGATTTCGACGACCTGGTGATCGCCGCCTCGGCCAGGATCAAGCGGCCCAAGACGCCCGAACAGGCCGACAAGAGCCTCGGCTATACCAGGCCCCCCGAGGCCGAGGGCGCCGCTCCGCACAAATAAGAGCTGCCGCGCGCCATCGGCGCCAAAGGTCTAACATTTTCGATCTCTAAAGTTTGTCTGCCGCGCGTGGCGGGGTTCTGCTATGGTCGCAGACAGGAAATCGTCTGGCCGGCGGGGCAGTTGCGTGAGGCCTATCGAGACCAGATACGCCCGTAGCGCAGATGTGCGGATCGCCTACCAGGTGGTCGGCCAGGGTTCGTTCGATCTCGTCTTCGTGCCTGGATTCATTTCCAATCTCGACCTGCAATGGGAGGACGAAGGCTACAGCCGACTCTTGAAACGGCTCTCGGTCTTCTCGCGTCTGATCCTGTTCGACAAGCGCGGCACCGGACTTTCCGATCGTGTCGACAGCCGTCATCTGCCCAGCCTGGAGACCCGGATGGACGACGTGCGCGCGGTGATGGACGCTGCCGGCAGCGGCCGCGCGGCGCTCCTCGGCGCCTCGGAAGGAGCGCCGATGGCGATGCTGTTCGCGGCGACCTACCCCGAGCGGACGCGGGCGCTGGTGCTCTATGGCGGCTATGCGCATTTCCACAAATGGGTGATGCCGCCTGAGCGGCTGGAAGCCTTCATCGAGACAGCGGAGACATCCTGGGGCACCGGCGCCACGTTGCCCAATTTCGCGCCAGGCCGGGTGGACGATCCGCACTTTTCGCAATGGTGGGCACGGTTCGAGCGGCTGTCGGCGAGCCCGACCGCCGCGACGGCGCTTGCCCGCATGAATGCCGGGATCGACGTGCGCGGCGTCCTGTCCGCGATCAGCGCGCCGACGCTGATCATCCATCGCCGCAACGACGCGCGCATCGACCCGGAGGCCAGCCGCTTCCTCGCCAGGAAGATCCATGGCGCCCGGCTGGTCGAGATTCCCGGGCGCGACCATCCGATCTGGACCGGGGACGTCGACGGGGTGGCCGACTTGGTCGAGGAGTTCCTGACCGGCCAGCCGGCGGTGGCCGACACCGAGCGCGTGCTCGCCGCGCTGCTGGTGACGCGTATCTACGATACGGCCAAGCTCGGCGATCGCATGTGGAGCGAGCGGAGCCAGCGCTTCCAGGAAACATGGCGGCTGCTGGTCGGCCGCCATGGCGGGCGCGTCGCCGGCACGCATGGCGAATTGATGATCTCGCGCTTCGACGGGCCGGCCCGCGCCATACGCTGCGCGGCGGCGCTGCGCGACGCGGCGCAGCAGATCGGCGTGGCAAGTGCTCAAGGGGTGCATGTGGGCGAGATCGAAATGCGCGGCCAGCCGGTCGGCCTGGCGGCGCGGGTGACGATGCAGCTCGCCGTCCATGCCGGGCGCGGCGACATCCTCGCTTCGCGGCTGGTCGCCGAACTTGCGATAGGTTCCGGCCTGCATTTCGTCGATGCCGGCCGCATCAGCCTCGACGAGCTGGGCGAACCGCTGCCGGTGGTCCAGGCGACATCGGAACAGCATCTGGAACCGGCCTGCCGCCCCAAGCCCAGGGCCATGGAACCGGCAGCACTGACGGCGCGGGAAAGCGAGGTGGTGAGCCTGATTGCGGACGGCATGAGCAATGCGGCGATCGCCGCCGAGCTGAAGCTCAGCGAGCACACGGTCAAGCGGCACGTCGCCAACATATTGCTCAAGCTCGACCTGCCGTCGCGGGCGGCGGCGGCGGCCTTTTCGGCCAGGCATCCTGGCCCGGACGGGCCATGAGAGCCATGGCGCTTTCGAGCGAAGCGGCGAAGGCGACTTGAGGGTTACGAATTCTTCCCATGCAGGCCGGGCGATGTCGCCGAGACGGCACTGCGAATGGAGGATGAAATGCTGAAACTGCATCGCAAGATCGGATTGCTGGCATTTGCCGCAGGCGCATTGCTGGCCATCACCCCGGCGCGGGCCGAAGACGCTTCGGCAACGGCCGCCTACAAGGACATCCAGGCCACGCTCGGCTCGGTGCCCGACATGTTCAAGACGCTGCCGGACGTCGCCGTTGCCGGCGCCTGGGCCGAGATCAAGGGCGTGCAGCTCAATCCCAACACAGCGCTTGACGGCAAGACCAAGGAGCTGATGGGCCTTGCGGTCGCCTCGCAGATCCCCTGCCAATACTGCATCTATTTCCACACGCTGGCCGCCAAGGCCAACGGCGCGAGCGACGAGGAGATCAAGGAGACGATAGCGATGGCGGCGATCGTGCGTCACTGGTCGACGATGCTCAACGGCAGCCAGGTCGACCTCAGCGCCTTCAAGAAGCAGACCGACGACCTGTTCGCGGCCGTCAAGGCGAAGTCGCAGTGAAAGGCATGGTGCTGCCCGGCACGGCGCCGGGCAGCACCCCCATCGAACGCCCGGTCAGACGGGCCATGGAGATCAAAATGCTGACCAAGACACAAACAGTGGACGGCGCGGCGATCAAGAAGGCGATCGAAGGCCGTGACGGAAAAATGCTGTCGAGCTTCTACAATGACGATGCGCTGGTGCGGGTGATCGACCGCAACAACCCGCCGAGCAAGCCGCGCGAAATCCGCGGCCGCGCGGCGATCAGCACCTTCTGGGACGACATCTGCAGCCGGGCGATGACCCACAAGGTCGACACCACGATCACGGAGGGCGACAGCCTCGCCTTCACGCAAGCCTGCGCCTATCCGGACGGCACGAAGGTGTTCTGCGCGGCGATGCTGGAGCTGAAGAACGGCCGCATCGCCCGGCAGACTGTCGTGCAGGCCTGGGACGAGTAGATCAACCGCGGGCTCAACCGCAATCAGGGAGGAGAACAAAATGTTCAGTGCCAGATGGCAGATCGACGCCAAGTTCGGCCACAAGCAGACCGTGATCGAGATGATGCGGCAATGGGAACGCGAGATCGGCTCGCAGGTCGGCATCGCCGACCTCAAGTTCCAGATCATGACCGGATCGATCGGCGCGCGCGAAGCGACGATCGAGACGCATCACCAGGTCGAGACCCTAGCCCAGTTGGAGGAATTCTTCGCCAAGATCGCCAAGATCGACGCGCATGCCAAATGGGGCAAGGAACTGGAGCCCTATGTGGTGTCGGGCACCAGCGTTTGGCAGATCTTGCGGATCGTGGAGTAGTGCTTGGCGTTCCCCGTTCACAGGGAGAAGATGCCGGCAGGCAGATGAGGGCGGAGCCGGCCTCGGCAATGCCTGCGCTGCCCCTCATCCGGCCCTTCGGGCCACCCTCTCCCCGTAAACGGGGACAGGGAAACATTCACCCGTGCGCGACCATCACGTGGCGAACGGCGGTATAGTCTTCCAGCGCGTAGAGCGACATGTCCTTGCCGTAGCCGGACTGCTTGAGCCCTCCATGCGGCATCTCGTTGGTGAGCATGAAGTGGGTGTTGATCCAGGTGCAGCCATATTGCAGGCGCGCGGCGGTCGCCATGGCGCGCGAGACGTCCCTGGTCCACACAGAGGAAGCAAGACCGTAGTCGCTGTCGTTCGCCCAGTTCACGGCTTCGTCGACCTCCGAGAAGCGGGTCACCGAGACGACCGGACCGAAGACCTCGCGGCGCACGATCTCGTCTTCCTGCAGCGCGCCGGCGACGACCGTCGGCTGGTAGTAGAAGCCTGAGCCCTCGCCCGGCTTGCCGCCGGTGGTGATCTCGATGTGCTTCAATTCCGAGGCGCGCTCGACGAAGCTCGACACGCGGTCGCGCTGGCGGCGCGAGATCAGCGGCCCGATCTCGTTTTCGGTGTCGTCGGGCAAATTGTACTTGATGGTCGAGACCGCCGAGGAGAGGTCGGCGACGAGCTTGTCGTAGATCTTCTTGCCGGCATAGATGCGGCAGGCGGCGGTGCAGTCCTGGCCGGCATTGTAATAGCCGAAGGCGCGCAGGCCGTTGACCACGGCGCCCAAGTCGGCGTCGTCGAAGACGACGACCGGCGCCTTGCCGCCGAGCTCCAGATGCGTGCGCTTGACCGACTTGGCGGCCGCCTGCAGCACCTTCTTGCCGGTGGCGACGTCGCCGGTGATGGAGATCATGTTGACCTTGGCATGGTTGATCAGCGCGTTGCCGACGCTGTCGCCGCGGCCGAGCACGACGTTAACGACGCCCTCGGGCAGGATTTCCGACAGGATCTTCGCCAGCTTCAGAGCCGTCAGCGGCGTCTGCTCCGACGGTTTGAAGACGACGGTGTTGCCGCCGCCTATCGCCGGCGCCAGCTTCCAGGCCATCATCATCAGCGGATAGTTCCAGGGCGCGATGGAGGCGACGATACCGATCGGATCGCGCCGGACCATCGAGGTGTGGCCGGGCAGATATTCGCCGGCGACCTGGCCGGGCATCGAGCGCACCGCGCCGGCGAAGAAGCGATAGCAATCGACGATCGCCGGGATCTCGTCGTTGAGCACGGCATTGATCGGCTTGCCGCAGTTCAGCGCCTCGAGCGCCGCGAACTCCTTGGCTTCGGCCTCGATGCGGTCGGCAATCTTCAAGAGATAGCCGGAGCGCTGCGCAGGCGTCGTGCGCGACCAGCTGGCGAAAGCCTTCCCGGCCGCCGCGACCGCTACCTCGATCTGCGCCGGGCTCGCTTCGGCCAAGTTGAGGATGGTCGCCCCGGTCTTCGGATTGAGGATCGGCTCCTCGGTTTCGGTGCCCTTCTCGAATTTCGAGCCGATGAGCATTTGAGTGTCCATGGGGTTTCTCCCTTATTCGGTTATTTGCCCGAGCCGGCTATCTGGTCGCCGTCGCGGGTCAGGTAGTAGGCAAAAAGGATCGGCAGCAGCGTCACCAGCACGACCACCATGGCGACGACATTGGTGACCGGACGCTGGCGCGGGCGGATCAGTTCTTCCAGCATCCAGATCGGCACCGTCTGCTGCTGGCCGGCGGTGAAAGTGGTGACGATGACCTCGTCGAAGGACAGCGCGAAGGCGAGCATGCCGCCGGCAAGCAGGGCGGTTGCGATGTTGGGCAGCACGATATGCCGGAAAGTCTGGAAGCCGTCGGCGCCGAGATCCATCGAGGCCTCGATCATCGAGCCGGAGGTGCGGCGGAAGCGGGCGACGGCGTTGTTGTAGACGACGACCACGCAGAAGGTGGCGTGGCCGAGCACGATCGTCCAGAACGAGAACGGGATGTCGGCGAGCGCAAAGGCGGAGCGCAGCGCAATGCCGGTGATGATGCCGGGCAGCGCGATCGGCAGGATGACGAGCAACGAAATGGTCTCGCGGCCGAAGAAGCGCGTCTGCGAGACCGCGGCGGCACAGAGCGTGCCCAACACCAGCGCGATCGCCGTGGAGATGGCCGCGACGCGGATCGACAGCGACAGCGCCTCCCACACATCCGGCCGGTTCCAGGTGACGGCGAACCATTGCGTGGTGAGCCCCGGCGGCGGCCAGACGAAGCTCTTCTCCTCGGTTGTGAAGGCGTAGACGAAGATCAGCAGGATCGGCAGGTGCAGGAAGAGCAGGCCGCAGGCGGCGGCGATCTTCAGGCCGAGCGGAGCGGACTGGCCGCGGTCAGAGCGCATCGAAGGCCCCCATGCGCTTGGCGCCCCAGAGGTAGAAGCCCATGATGACGATGGGCACCACGGTGAAGGCGGCGGCGAGCGGGATGTTGCCGGCGGTGCCCTGCTGCGAATAGACGGCCTGGCCGATGAAAAGCCGCGAGGTCCCGATGATCTGCGGGATGATGTAGTCGCCGAGCGTCAGCGAGAAGGTGAAGATCGAGCCGGCGACGATGCCGGGCAGCGCCAGCGGGAACAGCACGTTGCGAAAAGTCTGGCCGGGCGAGGCGCCGAGATCCGACGAGGCCTCGACCAGATTGCCGGGCACTCGTTCGAGCGCCGCCTGAACGGGGAGGATCATGAAAGGCAGCCAGACATAGACGAAGACGATGAAAGTACCGGTGAAGGACACCGACAGCGAATTGCCGCCGACGATGGGCAGCGACAGCCAGGCATCGAGCAGCCACAAAAGATTCAGCTTGGCGAGCAGCCAGGTGAGGATGCCTTCCTTGGCGAGGATCAGCTTCCAGGCGTAGATCTTGACCAGGTAGCTCGACCACAGCGGCAGCATGACGCCGAGATAGAACAGCGCCTTCCAGCGGCCGCGCGCGTATCGCGCCGCATAATAGGCGATGGGGAAGGCGACGATCGCCGAGGCGAGCGTGACGAGTGCGGCCATCGTCACGGTACGCATGATGATGTCGAGATTGGCGGCCTGGAACAGGTCGCCATAGGTCTTCAGCGTGAATTCGCGGTTGATGAGGCCGGAAAACTCGTCGATGGAGAAGAAGCTCTGCGCCAGCAGCGCGAAGAGCGAGCCGATATAGACGATGCCCAGCCACAGGACCGGCGGCAGCAGCATCAGGAAAAGCAGAAGCTTCGGCCGGCGCCAGAACAGATCTGAGAGCGCGCCGCGCAGGCCGCCGCTGCCCGGCAGGATGGCGGGGGCCGTGGCACGTGGCATCGCAGCATCGAGGCTCATGCCGGCTCGTCCATCAAATGAAGGCTCTCGCGATTGAAGGTCAGCATGACAGCCTCGCCTTCCTGCGGCAGGGCAGCGCCGGCGGGCACGACCGCATGCAGGCGCAGCCCATCGGCATCGAGCGCGAGCCTTGTCGTGGCGCCCAGGTAATTGGTCCCGACCAGGCGCGCGGCAACGCCGTCGCCGCTCGTCGCGCTTGAGACGCGGATGGATTCAGGCCTGAGACTTCCCCAGCGATGCTGGCCGGAGTAGCGCTGGACGAAATCCGGCGGCAGCACATTGGAGGAACCGACGAAGTCGGCGACGAAGCGCGTTTTCGGCCGCTGGTAGATATCCTCGGGCGTGCCGACCTGCATGATCCTGCCGTCGTTGAAGACGGCGACGCGGTCGGCCATCGACAGCGCCTCGCCCTGGTCGTGGGTGACGAAGACGAAGGTGATGCCGAGCACCTTCTGCAGCGACTTCAGCTCTTCCTGCATGTTCTCGCGCAGCTTGAGGTCGAGCGCGCCGAGCGGCTCGTCGAGCAGCAGCACCTTGGGCTGGTTGACGAGCGCACGCGCGAGCGCGACGCGCTGGCGCTGGCCGCCGGAGAGCTGGCCGGGGCGGCGGGCGCCATAGCCCGACAGCCGCACCAGCGAGAGCGCCTCTTCCGAAGCCTTCAGCCGCTCAGCCTTGCCGACGCCCTTGACCATCAGGCCGTAGGCGACATTGTCGAGCACATTCAGATGCGGGAACAGCGCGTAGTCCTGGAACACGGTGTTGACGTTGCGGCGGTAGGGCGGGACGCCCTCGGCACGCTCGCCGAAGATGGAGATCGAGCCTGCCGTCGGCTGCTCGAAGCCGGCGATCAGCCTGAGGCAGGTCGTCTTGCCGGAGCCAGACGGGCCGAGCATGGCGAAGAACTCGCCCGGCGCGATCTCGAGATCGACCGCGTCGACGGCGCGCACGCTGCCGAAATGGCGCGAGACTTGTTTGAAGGAAACGGCGGAGGTCATGGGCCCTGTCAGTCAGTTGCTGGTTGGTCTTTTGACGTCGCCTGCACCGCTTCGGATAGTAAAGCGGCTCGCTAGCTCGCGCGGCACCCTACCTCCCCCTTGTGGGGAGGTCGCGGCGCAGCCGCGGGTAGGGGTGATTGGCACGAAAACTGCCGCACTAACCCCACCCCGACGCTACGCGTCGACCCTCCCCACAAGGGGGAGGGTAAGGAAGATCACCGCCCGCCGATGACGCCGATATAGTCCGACACCCAGCGATAATAGGGCACGCACTGGTCGTTCTGGCTGGCGCATTTCGAGACCGGCGTCTTCCAGAACTTGATCTTGTCGAAATTGTCGTAGCCGTTGGTCTTGCAGCCCTCGTCGCCGAGCAGCTCATTGGTCTTGCAGGCGGCGGGCACCACCGGCAGCGAGCCGAACCAGGACGAGACGTCGCCTTGGACCTTGGGCGAGAGCGAGTGCTCGAGCCACATATAGGCGCAGTTCGGATGGGCGGCGTCCGCTTCCATCATGGTGGTGTCGGCCCAGCCGGTGACGCCCTCTTCCGGCACGGTCGAGGCGACCGGCTTCTTGGCGGCGACCAGCGTGTTCACCTGATAGGGCCACGAGCCGGAGGCTACCACGCCTTCGTTCTGGAAGTCGTCCACCTGGATCGCGGCATCGTGCCAGTAGCGGCCGACCAGCGTGCGCTGCGTGCGCAGCAGGTCGAGCGCCGCCTTGTACTGGTCTTCGTTGAGTTCGTACGGGTCCTTGATGCCCAGTTCCGGCTTGTGGAACATCAGATAGTTGGCGGCGTCCGCAATGTGGATCGGGCCGTCATAGGCCTGCACCCGGCCCTTGTTCGACTTGCCGTCGGGCAGCTTCATCTCCTCGAAGACGACGTTCCAGCTCTTGGGCGCTTCCTTGAAGACATCGGTGTTGTACATCAGGATGTTCGGGCCCCACTGGTAGGGAACGCCGTAATGCACCTTGTCGACGGTGAACCAGGGCGCCTCCTTCAGGCGGTCGTCGACCGTCTTCCAGCTCTTGATGAGGTCCGTGTTGATCGGCTGCACGCGCTTGCCGGCGACGAGGCGCAGCGAAGCATCACCCGAAGCCGTCACCAGGTCGAAGCCGCCCTCGTTCATCAGCGAGACCATCTCGTCCGACGTGTTGGCGGTCTTGACGTTGACCTTGCAGCCGGTCTCCTTCTCGAAAGCGGACACCCAGTCATAGTTCTTGTCGGTCTCGCCGCGCTCGATATAGCCCGGCCAGGCAACGATATTGAGCTCGCCCTCGCCCTTGCCGAGCTCCTTGACCTGGGCGATCGCCTGACCCGAGAAGGTCAGCGCAACCGTCAACGCCGTGCATGACTTCAGGAATGCATTCATCATCGATCTCCCATTTTGGCGCATGACCCCGAAACCGGTCCGGTTTTCGGAAAGGATCATGCGCAAACCTGAACGCCAGAGCTCTAACTGCCCTGACAGCCGCGTTCCCGAGCGGCTTTGTTTCCTGGGCGAAAGGTGCTGTGAAAAATCCGGTTTCGCAAATTCATTTATCAGAAAGGCGATATCGGATTTTCCGATAGATAATTCAGAGCCGCTGCCGGAACATGCGCTGCGACTGGGCAAGGCCGATGAAGTCGCGCGCGGCCTGCGGCAGACCGGAACCGCGGCGCCAGACCATGCCGACCTGGACCACCGGAAGCGAACCGGAGATATCGCGGGATTCGATGCGGTCGCCTTCCAGCGACCAGGGGCGGTAGACGAGATCGGGCAGGAGCGCCACGCCGGCCCCCGTGGCGACAAGGCTGCGCACCGCCTCGACGGAGCGGGTGCGGAAGGCGACATGGGGTCTCGCGCCAATCGCCGACAGCAGCTTGCCGGTGTTTTCCTCGATCTCGTCGACGGTGAGCATGATCAGCGGCTCGGACGCAATGTCGCCGATACTGATGATATCGGCGCTGGCGAGCTTATGGCTGAGCGGCAGCCAAAGCCGATAGGCCGAGACCTCGAGGATTTCGGACTGCAGCGCGGTGCGGTCGCGCAAATTCGAGGTGACCATGACGGCGATGTCGAGCTTGCCGCCGACCAGAAGGTGTTCGAGATAGTCGCCATTGTCCTCGATGGCTGAGACTTCGACGCTCGGATAGGCGCGGCGGTAGCGCGCCAGCAGGTCGGAGAGCACATAGCCGGCAACCAGCGAGGTGACGCCGAGCTGGAGCCGCCCGCCCGCCGTCAGTTGATCGCCGAGGAAGGCGCGACGCGCGTCGGAAACATCGGCCAGGATCTTTGTCGCGTGGCGCAGGAACTGGTGACCCTTGTGGGTGATGTTCAGGCCGCGCGGATGACGCTCGAACAGTTCGACGCCGAGATCGCTCTCCAGCTCCTTGATCGCCTCGGTGACCGAGGATTGCGAGATCGAAAGGTTCTGCGCGGCGCCGGAGACCGTGCCCTGCTCGGCGACGGCGACGAAGAACTGGAGTTGGCGGATGGTGAAGGCCATGGCCGAACTAAACACTGGCGCGGCATAGAAGGAAAGCCGGCGGTCGGCTTTGTCCGTGTCGCGCTCGAGCGGCTCACCGTTTCACGGAAACGTCGAGCCGCTCTATCTCTTTGCTTTGCGCAATTCCGGACGGAAAACCGCGACACACTTTTCCCGGAATTGCTCTAGGCCGCCGCAATGCTAAGCCGCGCTCCGGCCTGGCTGAGCGCGGCGGCGATGTCGCGCGGCGGCGACTGGTCGGTGGCAAGTTCGGAAAAACCGTCGAAGCCGCAGACCTGAACCAGCCCCTGCCGGCCGAACTTGGTATGGTCGGTGATGACCAGCGAGCGCTGGCCGCGCGACAGCACCATGCGGGCGAACTCGGCCTCCTCCAGCTCGTAGTCGGTCAGGCCCGCGACCGCGTCGACCGCGCCGATGGAGATCACGGCGTGGCTGACCGAGAAGCGGCTGACGAACTCGATCGCCGTGACGCCGAGGGCAGCGCCTGAATCGCTGCGCAATTCGCCGCCGGCCATATAGACCTTGTTGCCGTTCACGGTCGCCAGCGTGCGGGCGATGTCGGACGAGTTGGTGACCACCGTCAGCCGTCGATGGCCGAGCAGCTCGCGCGCCAGGAAGGACGTGGTGGTGCCGGTGTCGAGCATGATCGACTCGCCGTCGCGGATGGTGGCCGCGACCATTCGGGCAATCAGGCGCTTTGCCTCGGCATTCTCGCGCATGCGGCGTTCGAACGGCGCTTCTCCCGCCATCGACGGCAGGCTGACGGCGCCGTGCATCTTCAGGATCGATCCCTCGTCGGTGAGCGGCCTGACATCGCGCCGTACCGTCTCCAGCGACACGCCCAGGCGCTCGGCCAGGCTGGCAATGGTGATGGTGCCCTCCTCGTTGAGGAGCCGCAGGATCTCGCCATGCCGTTTCGAATGGATCATGTGGATATCCGGGAATTCTGACCGATTCTAAGGCATTCCTAGCGCTTTTAAAGGAATTGCTTATATTTTCGGGCAAAACACCCAAAAAAGGTCACAGCTTTTTATTGACAGCAACATCACGCTGGCGTGAGATTGGTGCAGTGACAGGCTCGGAACTGCCGCAGGAGGGTGATGGCAGAGCCGCAATCGACCGACCAGATTTTCTGGAACGTGCCTGGCGCGAGCTTTTTTCGAATCCGCGGGGGCGGATGCCGGGATCCTAAACCTGGCCAAGGGGCTCGTCGGTGCGGTGTGGGATATCGATCCCGGCGTTCCGCACCGACGAGGCTTTTTCTGTTCTCAATCATCGCTTTGTCAGAAACCGGTGCCTTGTCGAAAACCGGCTGAAGCAGGAACGAACCCGTGAGCGCCCCCGCAATCGCCGAAGACCGCATCCGCGCCCTGCCCTGCTGGAGCGGCAGCGTCGAGATCGAGCCGCTGCCGGGCGGCCTCAGCAACGCCAATTACGTCGTCACGGACGCCGCCGGACGGCATGTGGTGCGCTTCGGCCAGGACTTCCCGTTCCATCATGTCTTTCGCGAGCGCGAGGTGATGACGGCGCGGGCGGCGCATGCGGCTGGCTTCGCGCCGGCCGTGCATTATGCCGAGCCCGGAATTCTAGTGACAGAATTCCTCGGCGCGAGGACCTTCCTCGCCGAGGACGTGCGCGCCGATCTCGGCCGCGTGGCGGCGCTGTTGCGCGGCTTCCACCGCGAGATGCCCAACCACGTCTCCGGACCGGGTTTCATGTTCTGGGTGTTCCACGTCATCCGTGATTACGCCCGCACGCTGGACGAAGGCGGCAGCCGCAAGAAGGAGGAGCTGCCGCGCTATCTTACGCTAGCGGACGAGCTCGAACGGGCGCAGAAGCTTTTACCGATCGTCTTCGGCCACAATGATCTTTTGCCGGCCAACATCCTCGACGACGGTAAAAGGCTGTGGCTGATCGATTTCGAATATGCAGGCTTCAACACGGCCATGTTCGACCTCGCGGGCGCTGCCTCCAATGCCGGCATGAACGACGACGAGTCCTTCGCCTTCCTGACCGCCTATTTCATGAAGGAGCCGGATAGCGAAATCCGGCGGTCGCATGCCGCCATGCAATGCGCCTCGCTGCTGCGCGAGGCGATGTGGAGCATGGTCTCCGAACTCTATCTCGACGCGCCCGGCATCGACTACGTCGCCTATACCGAGGAGAACCTCGTGCGGCTCGACGCGGCGCTGGAAAACTACCGGACGAAATACGGAACAAAGCCATGACCTTGCCCAGCCATGCCGGGATCGTCGTCATCGGCGGCGGCATCATCGGCTGCTCGACCGCCTATCATCTGGCGCGCGACCACAAGGCCGAGGTGGTGCTGCTCGAACAGGGCAAACTGACCTCGGGCTCGACCTGGCACGCAGCCGGGCTGGTCGGGCAGTTGCGCTCCTCGGCTTCGATCACCCGCGTGCTCAAATATTCGGTCGAGCTCTACAAGGGCCTTGAAGCCGAAACCGGGCTGGCGACCGGCTGGAAGATGACCGGCTGTTTGCGGCTGGCGACGAACACCGACCGCTGGACCGAGTTCAAGCGGCTGGCGACCACCGCCAAGAGCTTCGGCATGGACATGCAGCTATTGTCGCCGGCCGAGGTGAAGCGCATGTGGCCGCTGATGGAAACCGGCGACCTCGTCGGCGCCTCCTGGCTGCCGACCGATGGCCAGGCGAGCCCATCCGACATCACGCAGTCGCTCGCCAAGGGCGCGCGCATGCATGGGGCAAAACTTTTCGAGGGCGTGCGCGTCACCGGCTTCGAGATGAAGGAGGGCCGCATCACCGCGGTGAAGACCGAAAAGGGCGACATCGCCTGCGACAAGGTGGTGAACTGCGCCGGACAGTGGGCAAGGCAGGTCGGCGCCCTGGCCGGCATCAACGTGCCGCTGCAGCCGGTCAAGCACCAGTATATCATCACCGAGAAGATCGAGGGGCTCGCCAACGACGCGCCGACGATCCGCGATCCCGACCGCCGCACCTATTTCAAGGAGGAGGTCGGCGGGCTGGTGATGGGCGGCTACGAGCCGAACCCGCAGGCCTGGACGACGGGGGACGTTCCCAACGATTGGGAGTTCCGCCTGTTCGACGACGACTACGATCACTTCGAGCAGCACATGGCCCAGGCGATCGAGCGGGTGCCGGCGCTGGCCAACGCCGGCGTCAAGCAGATGATCAACGGGCCGGAAAGCTTCACGCCGGACGGCAATTTCATCCTGGGCGTCGCGCCCGAATGCGCCAACATGTTCGTCGGCGCCGGCTTCAACGCCTTCGGCATCGCGTCCGGCGGCGGCGCCGGCTGGGTGCTGGCGCAATGGGTGGTCGACGGCGAGGCGCCGCTCGACCTCTGGGTGGTCGATATCAGGCGCTTTTCCGGCCTGCATCGCGACCGCGACTGGGTCCGCGACCGCACGCTGGAAGCCTATGGCAAGCACTACACGATCGGCTTTCCGCATGAGGAATATCTTTCCGGCCGGCCACGCATCGTCTCGCCGCTCTACGAGCGGCTGAAGACACACCGCGCCATATTCGGCTCGAAACTCGGCTGGGAGCGGCCGAACTGGTTCGCGCCGGAAGGGATCGAGCCTGAAGACATCTATTCGATGGACCGGCAGAACTGGTTTGCCCCGGTCGGCGACGAGCACCGCCATGTGCGCGAGAAGGTCGGCATATTCGACCAATCCTCCTTTGCTAAATTCGAGATGACCGGCGCCGACGCGCTGAAGGCGCTCGACTGGATCTGCGCCAACGACATCGACAAGCCGGTCGGGCGGCTGACCTACACGCAGCTTCTCAACACGCGCGGCGGCATCGAGGCGGACCTCACGGTGGCGCGGCTCGGCGAGGACCGGTTCTACATCGTTACCGGCACCGGCTTCCGAACACACGATCTTTCATGGATCGGCGACCATATCGGCCAGGGGCTCGACGCGACACTGAGAGACGTTACCGAGGATTTCGGCACGCTGTCGCTGATGGGGCCACGCGCTCGCGACGTGCTGTCGGCGGTGACGGGTGCGGATGTCTCGAACGCCGCCTTCCCCTTCGGCCACGCGCGCGAGATCGCGATTGCCGGCCACACCGTCCGGGCGCTGCGGGTGACCTATGTCGGCGAGCTCGGCTGGGAGTTGCATGTGCCGATCGCCGCCACAGGCGAAATTTTCGATGCGCTGATGGCGGCGGGAAAACAGCGTGACATCCGTCCCGTCGGCTACCGGGCGCTGGAATCGCTCCGGCTGGAGAAGGGATACCGCGCCTGGGGCTCCGACATCACGCCAAACGACACGCCGCAGGAAGCAGGTCTCGGCTGGGCGGTGAAGCTCAGGAAGAACACCGACTTCGTCGGACGGCGGGCGCTGGAGAACGCGGCCGGCAAGCCGCTGGCAAAACGCTTTGCCGGCTTCACGGTCGACGATCCGGAGGTCGTTCTGGTTGGGCGCGAGACGATCCTGCGCAACGGCGAGCCGGTCGGCTATCTCACCAGCGGCGGCTATGGCTACACGCTGGGCAAGAACATCGGCTACGGCTATGTGCGCAACGCCGACGGCGTCAGCGACGATTTCCTCGCCTCAGGGGACTGCGAGCTGGTCGTGGCGATGGATCGCACGCCGGCAAAAATCCATCTCGAGCCGATGTACGATCCGGCGGGAGAGAAAATTAGGGCTTAATCCAGGGAAAGCGGCTCAGCCGACGCGCAGCACCAGGCCACGGCTCGGCACCGTGTCGGCCTTGCCGGGCATCGAGGCATAGGGACGAGTCTCTTCGATGCGGGTAATGGCGCCCGTCGCCTCGAGCTCGCCGATCCGCTCCGCAAAGCCGGCCTGCCACAGCGTGTTCTTGACCGTCAGCACGATGATGCCGCCCGGGCGGCAGATGCGGATCAACTCGTCCAGGCCTTCGATCCCGACATGGCCCGAGGTGAACACGCCAGCCGAGACGATGCCGGCATAGGCGCCGTCGGCGAAGGGTAAGTCATCGCCGAGCGCCAGGCAATGCAGGGCCGTGTAGACGCCCTTCGCCCCTGCCTTGTCCAGCATGCCTTGCGAGATGTCGAGCGCCTCGACTTGTGGGTAACCGGTGATGGCCAGCCATTCGCCGATCAGGCCGGTGCCGGCGCCGGCATCGAGCAAAGGTTCGGCGCCGCGTGGCAGATGGCGGGCAAGCAGCGCCAGGCAGATCGTCGGGTGGCGATAGCCCGCCGCCGACATGTCGGCGTCATAGGTCTCGGACCAGCGGTCATAGATCGCCGCCACTTCCTCCGGCTGCGTCGCCGCGTACGCCGCGCCGAGCGCGCTGTTGTGCTTGCCGTCCGTCATTGCCGTTCCCGCCGCCGATTCGCGTCGTCCCATGGTAGCCAAGCGGCAAAAACTGTGGAACCGTTCCGCCGTAAAACATGGCGTGATGGTAAAGGGGGATGACGATGGACGAGGCGCGCGCGGCGCTGGCCGCCATTCCGGTGCTTGCCGGGTACGAGGGTCCGCTTGAGCGGCTGGGCGGCCTTACCAACCGTGTCTACAGGGCAGGCGGGCTCTGCCTGCGCATTCCCGGCAAAGGCACGGAGGAATATATCAACCGCGCCAACGAGGCGGTGGCGGCGCGCGAGGCGGCCAAGGCCGGCGTCAGCCCCGACGTGCTCTATGTCGATCCCGCGTCAGGCCTGATGGCGACACGCTTCATCACCGGCGCGGAAACAATGTCGCCGGAGAAATTCAAGGCCAGACAGGGCAGCCCGGCCCGCGCGGGCGAGGCCTTCCGCAAGCTGCATTTGTCCGGCGCCGTCTTTCCATTCCGCTTCGAGCTATTCGCGATGATCGACGACTATCTGAAGGTCCTGTCGACCAAGGATGTGGCGCTGCCCATCGGCTATCATGACGTGGTGCGCGAGGCCGCAGTGGTGCGAGAAGCACTTGCCGCCCATCCGATCCATCTCGCCGCCTGCCACTGCGATCCGCTCTGCGAGAACTTCCTCGATACTGGCGAGCGAATGTGGATCGTCGACTGGGAATATTCCGGCATGAACGATCCGCTGTGGGACCTCGGCGATCTCTCGGTCGAAGGCAAGTTCGATACGGGCCAGGACGAGGAACTGCTGCGCGCTTATTTCGGCGGCGAGGCGAAGCCGGCGGAGCGCGGCCGCGTCGTCATCTACAAGGCGATGTGCGACCTGCTCTGGACGCTTTGGGGGCTGATCCAGCTCGCCAACAACAATCCGGTCGACGATTTCCGCGCCTATGCCGACGGCCGCTTCGCCCGCTGCAAGGCGCTAATGGAGACGCCGGAGTTTTCACGGCACCTTGGAGCTGTGCGGGCTGGCTGAGCAGCGGAAAAATCCTGAGGTTCAGTTCACGCCCTTCGGCACGTTTTCCGGCGGCACGACGGTTTCCACCACCTTCTGGCGGTGGAAGATGAAGATGCCGGCGAGCACGACGATTGCCGAACCGGCGAGGATGCGCGGGCTCGGCACATCGCCGAAGAAAACCAGGCCAAAGACAATGGCCCACAGAAGCAGGCTGTAGTGCAACGGCGCCAGCGTCGAGGCAGGCGCCAGCTTGAGCGCCCTGGTGATCATCAGATGAGCGGCGCAGGAGACGACGCCGAGCAACAGCATGGCGCCGGAATCGAGCGCGGTCGGCGTGCGCCAGGCGCCGATGGTCAGCGCGCCGCCGACAATCAATGTGCCGATGGTCTGCCAGGTGACAAGCGTCGTGTCACTCGTTCCACGCAAACGCCGGCCGAGGATGATGGCGAAGCCAAAGGCGACGCTGCCGATCAGCGCATAGGTCGACGACAGCGAGAACGCCGCCGACGAGGGTTTGAGGATAATCAGCACGCCGCAGAAGCCGACCAGGATTGCCAGCCAGCGTCGCCAGCCGACCTTTTCGCCGAGCAAAAGATGCGAGAGCGCCGCGACATAGATCGGGCCGGCCATGTAGAAGCTCATCACGTCGGCGAGCGGCAGATAGACGACGGCGGCGTAGAACAGCCCGGTGTCGAGCGTCGTCGCCACCACACGCAGGAACTGCAGCAGCGGCCGTTCCATCTGAAACAGCTTGCCCGCGCCCTGGTTGGCGATCATCGGTCCAAGCACGAAGAAGGCGCCGATGGAGCGGATCAGCACCACCTCGCCGACCGAGAAGGAGGCGACCAGCCATTTGCCCATCGCGTCGTTCAGCGCGAACATGAAGTCGCCGGCCAGCATCAAGAGGATGCCGGCGAGCAGGACGTTCCTGATCGTAAAATTGCGCGCAACGGTCTGAACCATGCGGCTCCCTAGCTGCAAGCCGGCGGTTTGACGAGTGAAATTCGGGGAACCGGTAAGACCAGCGGCGGAAATCGGCTGGTTCTAGTAGCACTGTGCAGGGGCGTTGCGGTGATGCAGAAACTTTGAGAGGCCGGCGGGACAGCGCCCCCCTCTGCCCGGCCGGGCAGAGGGGGAAATGCTACAAATCTCACGTTGCACGCCGCATTCTTCGACCATGTCACGGCTTTGCGTGTCGCTTCGTCCCCTGCTCCACGCGGAGACACTAAGTGGACTTGTGCCGCCTGTTCACCTGCGCTGGGCGGCCGGCGATCGACAGCCGCGTTTCCTGCTTCGTCCGTTCCGCGACCACCTTGCCTCGGGCGATGACGCAAAGGCGTTCCGGGCGAAGACGTACCGCTTCGATGGCGTTGCCGGCATCGAGCACGACGAGGCTGGCCCGCTTGCCGACCGCAAGGCCGAGATGATCTAGGCCCATGATGGCGGCGTTGACGTTGGTGACCATGTCGAAACAGCGCGCCATGTCGGCCGGGCTCGACATCTGGGCGACGTGCAGGCCCATGAAGGCGACGTCGAGCATGTCGGCGGTGCCCAGCGAATACCAGGGGTCGAGCACGCAATCCTGGCCCCAGCCGACGCGGATGCCGAGCGCCAGCATCTCCTTCACCCGGGTCAGGCCGCGTCGCTTCGGAAAGGTGTCGTGGCGGCCCTGCAGCATGATGTTGATCAGCGGATTGGGGATCGCCGAGACGCCGGCTTCGGCAATCAGCGGCAAGAGCTTCGAGACATAGTAATTGTCCATGGAATGCATGGAGGTGAGGTGCGAGCCGGCCGCCCTGCCCTGCAGGCCGAGGCGCTGCGTTTCGTAGGCGAGCTGCTCGATATGGCGCGACAGCGGGTCGTCGGTCTCGTCGCAATGCATATCGACCATCAGACCGCGTTTGGCGGCGATCTCGCAGAGCTCCGTCACCGAGCGCGTGCCGTCGGCCATGGTGCGCTCGAAATGCGGGATGCCGCCGACGATGTCGACGCCCATATCCAGCGCGCGGATCGTATTCTCGCGCGCCGTCGGCGAGCGGTAGAGCCCATCCTGCGGAAAGGCGACCAGCTGCAAATCGATATAGGGCGCGACGGTCTTCTTCACGTCGAGCAGCGCCTCGACGGCGAGCAGCCGGTCGTCGCAGACATCGACATGGCTGCGGATGGCAAGCAGGCCCATCGACACCGCCCAGTCGCAATAGGCGAGCGCCCGGTCGCGCACGGCCTCATGCGTCAAGAGCGGCTTCAGCTCGCCCCAGAGCGCGATGCCTTCGAGCAGCGTGCCGGAAGCGTTGATGCGCGGAATGCCGTAGGAGAGCGTGGCGTCCATATGGAAGTGCGGATCGACGAAGGGCGGCGAGACAAGATCGCCGCGCGCGTCGATCTCGGTCCGTGCGGAGCCTTGCAACTGTGGCTCGATCGCCTGGATGGTCTCGCCGGTGATGCCGATATCGGCAATCCTGCCGTCCGGCAGCGTGCCGCCGCGCACGATGAGGTCGAAATCCATCTGTCGTCATCCCTCTCTAGAACCGGCCGTCATCATGGCCGAAAAGACATCCCACCGCAGCCGTTTCCTTGTCTTGACGGCGCATGGTTCCATCCGGCGGCAACTCGCTCTATAAGCCGCCTCGCGCCTTCGTGGCGAATCCGAAATCGCTCAAGCCAGGCATGGGATCGGCCGTTGTTTCGTTTCTTCCGCTCGACGGAGAACCAGCGCCTTGTCGCAAGGCTGGTGAAGGAATCCTTCCGGGAGCACAAATTCGGCTATGGCGCAGCCATTGTGTCGATGCTGGTGGTGGCCGCCATGACGGGCGCCAGCGCCTGGATCCTGAAGGAGATCACCAACGAATTCGTGGTCTACAAGAGAGCTGATCGCGTCAACCTGATTGCCGTTGGGGTGGCCGCGATCTTTCTGCTCAAGGGCCTCGCAACTTTTGTACAGTCCTATTTCATGAGCCGGGTCGGCAACGCGATCATCGCCGACCGACAGCGCAAGATCTATGACCGGATCCTCGCGCAAGGCATCGAGTTCTACCATTCGACCTCGTCGTCCGACCTGATCACCCGCATGACCAACAACGCGCAGGCCGCGCGCAGCGTGCTCGACCTCGTCGTAACGTCCTATGTGCGCGACCTGGTGACGTTGATCGTGCTGGTAGTGGTGATGGTTTGGGAGCAGCCGGCGCTATCGTTGATCTGCTTCGTCGTCGGACCGGTTGCGGTCTACGGCGTCAACCGCATCCTGAAACGTGTCCGACAGATCGCCAAGATGGAATTCCGATCGCTCGCCCAGATCGTGCATGTGATGCAGGAAACGGCGATCGGCGTGCGCGTCGTCAAATCCTTCAATCTCGAAGGCGCGATGCGCAAGCGCATGTACAAGGCAGTTGCCGACGTCGAGAACCGCGCCAACAACATTGCGACGCTCGAGGCGGCCACCAGTCCGGTGATGGAAACGCTTGCCGGTCTGGCGATCGCCGGCGCCGTCTTCGTCAGCGGATTCCTGGTGCTGGAAGGCGGCCAGATGCCGGGCAACATCATGGCCTTCATCGCGGCGCTGCTCCTGGCCTATGAGCCGGCAAAGCGCCTCGCTCGCGTACGCATTTCGCTGGAAACCGGCATCGTCGGCGTGCGCATGATGTTCCAACTCGGCGACCGGCCGCTGACGCTGGCCGAAAAGCCCAACGCCGAGCCGTTGCAGCCCGGTCCTGGCGAAATCCGGTTCGACAATGTCAGCTTCGCCTATCCGGAGAGCCCGCCGGTGTTCGAAGGTTTCAACCTGACGCTCGCGGCCGGCAAGATGACGGCGCTGGTCGGGCCTTCCGGCAGCGGCAAGTCGACGATCCTCAACCTGATCATGCGCATGTACGACCCGCAAAGCGGCAAGGTGGAGTTCGACGGCCAGGACATCTCCTTCGCCACGCTCGATTCGGTCAGGCAGAAGATCGCCTATGTCAGCCAGGATACTTTCCTGTTTGCCGGCACGATCATGCACAACATCCGCCTCGGCCGTGAGAATGCGACCGACGAGGACGTGATCGCCGCCGCCAAGGCGGCCAACGCGCATGACTTCATCAGCGCCATGGCCAAGGGCTATGAGACGGAGGTGGGCGAGAACGGCTCGCTGCTCTCCGGCGGCCAGCGCCAGCGCATCTCGATCGCGCGCGCCATGCTGCGCAATGCCGAGATCCTGCTGCTCGACGAAGCGACCAGCGCGCTAGACGCCGAGTCGGAGGCGCTGTTCCGCGACGCGCTGCAGCAGCTCACCGTCGGGCGCACGACGATCGTCATCGCGCACCGGCTGTCGACGGTGCACCAGGCCGACACGATCGTGGTGCTGGAGAACGGCAAGGTGCAGGAAAGCGGCCCGCACAAGACGCTGCTGAAGCAGGGTGGGTTGTATCAGAAGCTCTATGAGTATCAGCTGATGCCGTAGCGCGGGCTCTCCCTTCTCCCACTTGTGGGAGAAGGGGAGGTCGTACTGGCCTACTCCGGCACGCGCCGCACCGCGCCCTTGTCGGCGCTGGTGGCGAAGGCGGCGTAGGCGCGCAGCGCCGTCGTCACCTTGCGCTTGCGCTTTTCCGTCGGCTTCCACGCATCCGCGCCCTTTGCCGCCATTGCCTTGCGGCGCGCGTCGAGCTCCGCCTCGCTGACGGCGAGATGGATCCCGCGGTTGGGGATGTCGATCTCGATCGTGTCGCCTTCCTGAACCAGCCCGATCAACCCGCCCTCGGCCGCCTCCGGCGAGACATGGCCGATCGACAGGCCCGACGTGCCGCCGGAGAAGCGGCCGTCGGTGATCAGCGCGCAGGCTTTACCGAGGCCCTTCGATTTCAGATAGCTGGTCGGGTAGAGCATCTCCTGCATGCCGGGGCCGCCGCGCGGTCCCTCATAGCGGATGACGACGATGTCGCCCGCCTTGACCTCGTTGCCGAGGATCGCCTTGACGGAAGCGTCCTGGCTTTCGAAGACGCGGGCCGGGCCGGTGAATTTCAGGATCGACTCGTCGACGCCGGCGGTCTTCACGATACAGCCGTCGAGCGCCAGATTGCCCTTCAACACGGCGAGGCCGCCATCCTTGGAGAAGGGATGCTCGGCCGAGCGGATGACGCCCGTCTCGCGGTTCGTGTCGAGCTCGTCCCAGCGGCGGTCCTGGCCGAAGGCGACCTGCGTCGGCACGCCGCCGGGGGCGGCGCGAAAGAACTCGCGCACGTTCTCGGCGGAAGTGCGGGCGATGTCCCAATGGTCGAGCGCCTCGCCGAGGGAAGCAGTATGAACAGTCGGCAGGTCGCGGTTGATCAGCCCAGCCGCGTCGAGCTGGCCGAGGATCGCCATGATGCCGCCGGCGCGGTGGACGTCCTCCATGTGCACGTCGGCCTTGGCCGGCGCCACCTTGCAGAGCACCGGCACCTTGCGCGACAGCCGGTCGATGTCCTCCATGGTGAAGTCCACCTCGCCTTCGTGCGCGGCGGCGAGGATGTGCAGCACCGTATTGGTCGAGCCGCCCATGGCGATGTCGAGCGCCATGGCGTTTTCGAAGGCGCCCTTGGACGCGATGCTGCGCGGCAGCGCGCTGTCGTCCTCCTGCTCGTAATAGCGCTGGGCAAGATCGACGATCAGATGGCCGGCCTCGACGAACAGGCGCTTGCGGTCGGCGTGGGTGGCCAAAGTCGAACCGTTGCCCGGCAGCGAGAGCCCCAGCGCCTCGGTCAGGCAGTTCATCGAGTTCGCGGTGAACATCCCCGAGCAGGAGCCGCAGGTCGGGCAGGCCGAGCGCTCGATGACCTTGACGTCCTCGTCCGACACACGGTCGTCGGCGGCGGCAACCATGGCGTCGACCAGGTCGAGCGCCTGCGCCTTGCCGGCCAGCACCACCTTGCCGGCCTCCATCGGACCGCCTGAGACGAAGACGGTCGGGATGTTGAGGCGCAACGAGGCCATCAGCATGCCGGGCGTGATCTTGTCGCAATTGGAGATGCAGACCATGGCGTCGGCGCAATGCGCGTTGACCATGTATTCGACGGAGTCGGCGATCAGCTCGCGCGACGGCAGCGAATAGAGCATGCCGTCATGGCCCATGGCGATGCCGTCGTCGACGGCGATGGTGTTGAACTCCTTGGCGACGCCGCCGGCCTTCTCGATCTCGCGCGCGACGAGCTGGCCGAGATCCTTCAGATGCACATGGCCCGGCACGAACTGGGTGAAGGAATTGACCACGGCGATGATCGGCTTGCCGAAATCCGAATCCTTCATGCCGGTAGCGCGCCACAGGCCGCGGGCGCCGGCCATGTTGCGGCCATGGGTGGTGGTGCGGGAACGATAGGCAGGCATCGGATTGTCCTTGCTGGCTGGCCTCGCCAAGCGCGGCGCGGCGGCGCTGAATTTCAGTCGGCAGCGGTTATAGCGACCAAGGTCCGGCCTTGCCACAGTTTTGCACTGCGCCACGAATCTTCAGGAAAATTTGAAATCGCTGTCGGATCGCGCCCCGCCGGTCCGTCCTTGAGGCAGACGGCACGGAAACGGCACCAGATCGCCGGCGCGCCGTTTGAAGATGAAACCAACCTGAACAAGTCCGAGGAGCAAGACATGCAGAAGATCACCACCTTCCTGTGGTTCGACGGCCAGGCCGAGGAGGCCATGAACCATTACATCTCCATCTTCGAGAATTCGAAGGTGCTGAGCGTGACGCGCTGGCCCAAGGGCCATCCTCAGGAAGGCCAGGTACTGGTGGCCTCGTTCGAGCTCGACGGCGTGACCTTCCAGGCGCTGAACGGCGGGCCGCAATACAAGTTCACCGAAGCGATCTCGCTGTCGATCGACTGTAAGACGCAGGATGAAGTCGACCATTTCTGGACGAGACTCACCGAAGGCGGCGGCCAGCCCGGCCGCTGCAGCTGGCTGAAGGACAAGTTCGGCGTTTCCTGGCAGGTCGTGCCGGAGCAACTGCCGCGCCTGCTTCAGGACCCGGACAGGGCCAAGGCCGGCCGGGTCATGAGCGCGATGATGCAGATGGGCAAGATCGAGATTGACAAGCTGGAAGCGGCGGCGAAAGGCTGAGCGCCTTGCCTTCTCCCCTCATGTGAGGGAGAAGGCAGCGCCGCGCCTCAAGCCGCTTTGTCGCGCACCTGGTAATCCTTCACCGCAGCGAAGCGGATCGCTTTCCAGCGCTCGGCTTCGTAGTTGAGCGAGAAGGCGTGCTGGGCGAGGAACACCGGGTCGTTGTCGAGGTCGCGGGCGATGTCGCCGCGATGCGCTTCGATGAAGCGCTGAACCTCCGCCTTGTCGTCGGCCGAGATCCAGCGGCAGATGGAAAAGCGCGACATCTCGAAATCCACGGGAAGCGTGTATTCTATGTTCAGCCGCTCCTTGAGCACATCGAGCTGCAGCGCGCCGACGACGCCGACGATCGCCGGCGAGCCGTCCTCGGGCGAGAACAGCTGCACGACGCCTTCCTCGGCCATCTGGTGCAGCGCCTCCTTCAGCTTCTTGGCCTTCATCGCGTCGCCAAGGCGGACGCGGCGTAGGATTTCCGGCGCGAAGTTCGGCACGCCGCGGAACAGGATTTCCTCGCCTTCGGTCAATGTGTCGCCGATGCGCAGCGTGCCATGGTTGGGAATGCCGACGACGTCGCCGGCGAAGGCCTCGTCGGCGGTGACGCGGGTGCGGGCAAAGAAGAACTGCGGCGCCGACAGGCTCATCGGCTTGCCGGTGCGCACCAGCTTGGCCTTCATGCCGCGCTCGAGCTTGCCCGAGCAGACGCGCACGAAAGCGATGCGGTCGCGATGGTTGGGATCCATATTGGCCTGGATCTTGAAGACGAAGGAGGTCATCTTCTCCTCGGTCGCCTCGACCGTTCGTTCATCGGCTTCCTGCGCACGCGGCGGCGGCCCGTAGGCGCCGAGCGCCTCGATCAGATCGCGCACGCCGTAATTGCGCAGCGCCGACCCGAAATAGACCGGCGTCAGGTGACCCTCGCGAAAAGCGTCGACATCGAGCGGGCGGCAGGCCTCGCGCGCCAGCTCCAGCTCCTCGATGAAGTCGTTGCGCTCGTTTTCCGGCAAAAGGCCGGCGACGCGGTTGGAATCCGGGCCGTGGACCGGGGTGCGCTCCTTCTCGTCGTCGCTCTTGCGCACGGCGTTCTGCGCCAAGTGATAGGTGCCGGAAAAAGTCTTGCCGCGGCCGATCGGCCAGGTGACGGGTGCCGTGTCCAGCGCCAGCTTCTGCTCGATCTCGTCGAGGATCTCGAACGGGTCGCGGCTCTCGCGGTCCATCTTGTTGACGAAGGTGATGATCGGGATGTCGCGCAGTCGGCAGACCTCGAACAGTTTCAGCGTGCGCGGCTCGATGCCCTTGGCGGCGTCTATGACCATGACGGCCGAGTCAACCGCCGATAGCGTGCGATAAGTGTCGTCGGCGAAATCCTCGTGGCCGGGCGTGTCGAGCAGGTTGAAGACATTGTCGTCATATTCGAAGGTCATCACCGAGGTGACGACCGAGATACCGCGCTCGCGCTCGATCTTCATCCAGTCCGACCGGGTCTGGATGCGGTCTTTCTTCGCCTTGACCTCGCCGGCAAGCTGGATGGCGCCGCCGAACAGAAGCAGCTTTTCGGTGAGCGTGGTCTTGCCGGCGTCGGGGTGCGCGATGATCGCGAATGTGCGGCGGCGCGCAACCTCTTCAGGTATGGTCTCGGGCATTTCTTCCAGGAGTTCCGTGTGACAGGCGGCGCTTCTACCAGCGCTGCGGCGGCCTGTCGACATGGGCGGGAGAAGACCTCGGCCCTGCCACCCCTGCTCAGGCCAGTTCGGCCATGCTTTTCGCACTCGCGATCTCCGGCAGCCAGCCGGCGATGGCGCTGCCGATGGCGTCTGGATGGTCTTCCTGCAGATAATGGGCGCCCGGGCCCAAATTGATGAAGCGGCAGTTCTTCAGCCCCGCGGCGAATTGCTGAGCCCCCTGCGGCGAGATCAGAGCACCGGGATCGCCCGCGAGAAGCAGTTTTGGATAGGAGGAGAGCCGCAGCGCCCGGTGATCGTGCTCGCTTATGGCGGCGACGTCGGCGGGCTGGCCTTCGATCGGTAATTCCCGTGGCAGGCGCAGCACCGGCTTGCGCGACTGGGTTGTCGAAAACGGCGCCCGGTAAGCGGCCATTTCCTCCCCGCGCATCGGCCGCAACACGGAAGCCGGCAGCACTTTCTCGACGAAGACGTTCTCCTCCAGCACCAGCTTCTCACCGACGCCGGGCGTGCGCAGCGCCTTGAACAGCTCGCGTGCCTGCGGGCGCTGATGGAAATCCTCCCAGCGCTCGAAGGGCCGGATGAATTCCATGAAGGCAAGTCCCAGAATGCGCTGTGGCCGCCTTGCCGCGAGATGGAACGCAAGCGCGGTGCCCCAGTCCTGGGCGACGATCACCAGATCCTTGATGTCGAGAGCCTCGAGGAAGGCGTCGAGATAGCGGACGTGATCGAAGAAGCGGTAGTCGATGTCGGGCTTGCCCGACTGACCATAACCGATCAGGTCCGGCGCGATGCAGCGGCCGACCTGCGCGACATGCGGAATGATGTTGCGCCAGATGTATGAGGAGGTCGGGTTGCCGTGCAGGAACAGCACAGCCGGACCGGCCACGCCGGCCTCAAGATAGGAGATGGTGGAATCGAGCACGGCGACTTGTGAACGCCGCAGGGCGGCAGCGCCGGTCCGTTGTCCGTCAGTTTTCGAATTCATCACGCTTTCTCCTTCCCAAACACGGTGCCGAAGACGATCTTCTTGAACCGCTCGAGCGGCTCCGGATTGCGCTCGACCTTCATGCGCAGCATTGCGCCCTGCCAGGACGACAACAGGAAATCGGCGAGGTCCTCGGCATCGAATGAGTTGGTGATCTCGCCCGCCGCCTGACCCTCGGCGATGCAGGCCGCGAATGGCTGGCGCCAGCGCTCGAAAATGTCGACCAGCCGCAGCCTGAGCGGCTCGCTGTGAACCGCCGTCTCAAGGCTGAGATTGCCGATCATGCAGCCGCGCGCCCAGTCATGAGCTTCGAGCTTTGAGGTGATGACGTCGAGATAGCGGCGCAGCCTGCCGGCGGGCGGCGTGCCGTCGTTTGCCAGTGCTTTTTCGACCAGCCCGCTGACATAGGTGAAATAGCGCTCCAGCACCTCGCCGGCGAACTCTTCCTTCGAGGCAAAGTGATTGGTGAAGGAGCCCGGCCGGGCACCGGCCGCAGCGACGATGTCGCGCACGCCGGCCGCCGAGTAGCCATAATTCCAGATCGTCCGGAAGCCGGCGTCGAGAAGGTTTTCGCGAAGGGATTGTCTAGCCATTCGTGGATAATACGTACGTACGTATTTATGTCAAGCTCGTAGGTTTGCGGTGGCGAACTCATCGCAGCATGAAGGAGAACAGCGTGGCGACTTGTGTCGTCAGCGCCGGCATTGTCGGCGTGAGCGTCTGGCTAAAGCGGGCGCCCTGGAGCGGTAGTCGCTGGAACCTGCCAATGGCGAAGAACTCCGTCCTCTCAATTCACGCACTACCGTCCTCGCTGCGGCCGAACCTGGTGATCGACCGAATTTCGGGGCGCTCGATGCCGATGTCGCGCAGCAGATAATCCGGCAACTCGTCCAACCTGGCGCGGTCCCTGCGAATGCGGACGATGCGAGCAAGCAAACCTCTGCTGGAATGGCAGATTTCGAGGATCGCCGCGAAGAAGCGCCCGGGCGCAGATTGATGAGCCGTGAGCTGCTGCCCAAGGATAGTCATGGTCGTATCTTCCTTCTGTTTTGAACGATGGAATCGGGAGGGCCAGTGCTGGCCCTCCCGAAAGGCTGTACCGATAAGAGGTCAGGACAGATCGTGCTCGCAGTTGATTGCCGACGACCCGTCCCTCTCCGTCAGGCGGCGGCATAAGCCGTCGTCGGATCGAACAGGCGCTTCACCTGCGTGATCTTGGTTGCCGGGAAGCCGCTCATCTTGGCGTGGCGCAGGATGATCGCTTCGTCCTTGGCGAGGTAGACGCAGAACGTCTTGTCGTCCGCCACGAAGGACTCCACCCACTGAATGTCCGGGCCGAGCTCGGCAAGAACGGCGTTCGAGGCCTTGGAGGCGTCGCGAAGTTGCTCGCGCTCGAAGGTGCCGACCTTGGGGATTTCCCGTTCGATGATGTATTTCTGCATTTCGCAATCTCCTTGATCTGAGGTTCAAATGCCTCCGGACGCTCAACCAGGTCGGTGCCGGTGACATCCCCGGGGCCGCTGAGCTAAACTGCAGCCTGGCCCGCCGGGCAGATGGAGAATTACGGAAGAAGCGGCCAACAGTCCTTACGCCGGCCTTATCTTCTTCTGATCCTTTGCCTATTGCCGTTACGGGGGTAGCTGCCGATGGGAATTTATTGCTTCGGCGACTTCGAGCTGAACGAGGACTCCCGTGCCCTTCGTCTCGTCGGAAGGGAGATCGAGGTGCAGCCCTTGGTCTTCGATTTCCTCGCCATTTTGCTGCGGCATCAGGACCGGGCCATGAGCAAGGACGAGTTGCTTGAAACGCTGTGGCCGGGCGTGACCGTGACCGAAGCTTCGTTGCAGCGCGTGGCGAGCCTGGCTCGCGGCATTCTTCGGCAGGGCGGCATGGAAACGGCGCTACGCAACCTGCCCCGTTTCGGCTACCGCATTTGCCTCGATCAATTGCCCGCTTCGGAAAACCGGGCTGCCCAGGCCGATGCGGGCGGCAAGCCTTGGAACCCTGGTTTGCCAATCCTGACGGCGCGCGCGGCCGTTGCGGGCAGAAAATGGCAGGAGGCGGCCGCCTCCTTCGCAAAAGCGGATGCCGCCGACGAACTGCTGACGGCCGATCTCGAGGAATGGGCCTTGGCGCTGGAATGCATGGGGCGGCCGGCTGAAGCCATCCCGCTCCTGGCGCGTGCGGTGACTGCCTACGGCGTGGCCGGCGAGCGTTTGCGCGCAGCCTCCCCGGCAATCACCCTGGCCAGGATCCATCTCGAGAGAGGAGAGCTTGCCGTCGCCAAGGGCTGGCACAAACGCGCCGCGCAGCTGATCGATAGCGCTACCGACAGCAGGGAGCACGGCCTGTGGTGCTGGATGGGCGCGCGCATCATGGGCACGGAAGCCGAGCCGGAGCAGGCGCTTGCGCTCGCCGAGCAGGCCTTCGCAGTCGGCAGGGATCTCGAAGATCCGGTCGTGGAGTCGCTCGGGCTGATCTATCGCGGCTTCTTCAAGCTCTGTCTCGGTGAAACCAAATCCGGGCAGGAAGATCAGGATTTTGCCGCCGCGCTCGGTCTCTCCAGCGACGTGGATCCGGTCGTCGGCGGCATTTTGTACTGCAACATTCTCTGGGCCTGCCGGAATTTCGGCGACTGGGCAAGAGCCAACCAATGGACCCTCGGCTATGAGGACTGGTGCAGGGGACACGGACTTGAGGATCTGTCGGGTTCCTGCCGGCTGCATCGTGCCGAAGTGCTCGGCGTTCACGGCACCCTGAAGGAGGCTGAAGCGCTTGTGCGCGCCGCCCTCGACCAGCTCGCGCTCGACGCCCCCTGGGCGACGGGCGATGCGCTGCGTGTTTTGGGCGACATTCATCTCGCCGCCGGTGATCTCGTCGAGGCGGAAACGGCCTATCGCGCGTCTCATGCCGCCGGCTGGGATCCGCAGCCTGGACTCGCGCTGCTGCAACTCGAGCAAGGACAGGCGGAAGCCGCCTTCAGCGCTCTCGAGCGCTCCCTGGTCGGGAACGGCTGGCCGACACTGCAGCGGCGAGGCATGGTCCTTGCCACTCTCGCCAAGGTGGCGGCGCGCACCAACCGGCGCGGGCGCGCGAAAGAGGTCATCGCCGAATTGGAGACCCAGCCGCAGCGCTGGCCGATGGCCTCCATCCGGGCGCTGACCGCCGAGGCCAAGGCAGAGCTGTTCATACAGGAAGAGCGCCTCGCCGAGGCTGTTCGGGAGCTGCAGACCGCATGCTCGCGCTGGAACGAGATCGGCTCGCCGATCAATGCCGCCGACGCCAGGCTTTCGCTCGCTGCGCTGCTCATTCGGCTCGGCGATCATACCGGCGCGGAGCTGGAGCTCGGCACCGCTTTGGCGGTTGCAAATAGGGTCGACTCCTCACGGCTCATGCGGCGCGGCGAAGAGCTGAAGGGCCTGCTTGCCGGGACGCAGAAGGCAGCGGTGGGCAGCGTGTAGCCGCTTCTTACTTGAGGTTCGGCCGGCGCGATGGCATGACGGGGAAAATCTCCCCGAAGGTCCAGCATGAGCAGCGCAAAACAAGTCATCGTCATCGGCGCCGGCATCATCGGCGCGTCGATCGCCCGGCATCTGACGAAAGCCGGAGCGCGGGTGACGGTCGTCTCGACAAGCGGCGCCGGCGGTGTCGCGACGCCGAATTCCTTCGCCTGGATCAATGCCAGTTGGGGCAACCCCGAAACCTATTTCCGGCTTCGCATCCGCGCCATGGCCGAGTGGACACGGCTGGCGAAGGACTTGCCGGGATTGCCGCTTGCCTGGTGCGGCGGCCTATGCTGGGACCTGCCGTCGGACAGGCTCGAAGCCTATGCGGCCGAGCATTCGTCCTGGGGCTACGGCATCGAGCGGATCGGCCGCGAACAGGCGGCGCGCATCGAGCCCAACCTGGCGGAGCTTCCCGATTTTGCGCTTTATGTCGCCGAGGAAGGCGTGGCTGAGCCGGTGGCTTGCGTAAAGGCGCTGCTGGCGGATGCCGAAGAGCGCGGCGCGCGGATCGTCGTGGGAACCATCGATACACTGACCCTATCCGGCGCCAAAGTCACCGGCGTCGTCGTTTCGGGTGAAACCATCGCCGCCGACGAGGTGGTGATCGCCGCCGGCGCCGGCGCTCCGGCGATCGCCGCGGCGGCCGGCATCGAGCTGCCGATCGAGACGCCGTCAGGCCTGATCGTGCATTCGCGCCCCTATAGGAAGCTGCTCAACGGGCTGGTGCTGGCCGAGAAGCTGCATATGCGGCAAACGGCGGAAGGCCGCATCATCGCCGGCTCGGATTTCGGCGGCGGCGATCCGGGCGACAATCCTGACGCCGCCGCGCGCGAGCTGCTTGCAACGATGCAGGCGATGCTGCGCGGCGCCGATGGGCTGGAGTACGACTTTCACACGGTCGGCTACAGGCCTACTCCGATCGACGGGTTTCCGATCGTCAGCCGCGCCGACGGCATCGGCGGCCTATACATCGCCGTCACGCATTCCGGCATCACGCTGGCGCCCGCCGTCGGGCTGTTTGCTGCCAACGAAATCCTCGACGGCGAGCGCGATGCGTTGCTCGCGCCTTATGCATTGTCGCGTTTCGCTCAGTAGCCTGGCGGCCGGCGAAACCCGCCGGTCAACGGCGCGATTGCCGCCGCGATGCCGAGCAGCCGCGCTTCCGACCAATGCCTGCCGACGAGCTGCAGCCCGATGGGCAAGCCGTTGCCGTCCTGCCCGCAAGGAAATGCGAGCGCCGGATGGCCGGAATAGTTGAAGACCGCGCCATGGGCCGGCAGCATCCAATAGCTCTCGTCCTTGCCGTTGACCGTGAGCAGGCCCCCCGGCTTGCAATGCGGAAAGGCCGTGGTCATCGCGACCGGGCAGAGCAAGGCGTCGCAGCTTTCGAAGAAGCGCTCCCAGGCAAGGATCGACCGGTCGCGGCGGGCGAGCGCGGCGAACCAGCGCGACACCGGCGTCGGCTGCTTCGGCGGCTCCGGTTGTGCTGCCTCCAGCATCATGCCGATCAACTTGCCGCCCTCGGCGAGATCGTCATGCAGGTCGAGCCTTGGCAGCCTTGCGTCCTCGACGCTCGCCCCAGCTGATGTGAGTTGCGCGGCCAGTCTTTCGACCGCAGCGCTGATCTCGGCGGCCACCGGAAAGCCGGGGAAGGCGCTGGCAAAAGCGATGCGGAGCGATTTCAGTTCTAGCTTCGGCATCGGATCAACCGGCACCGGCGCGAGATCGGCGTCGGCTCCGTCCGGACCGGCAATGATTTGGTGGATCAGCGCCAGATCCTCGAGGTTGCGCGCCAGAGGGCCGGGACAGGACATCAAGCGGACGCTCCGCGGAATGCCGCCCGGATCGGGAAAAGCGCCGGCCAGCGAGACGCGATGCTCGGTCGGCTTCAGGCCATAGACGCCGCAAAAGGCGGCGGGCAGGCGGATGGAGTCCTGCATATCGGTGCCGACCTCGAACGGCGTCATGCCTGTTGCAACCGCCGCGGCTGCGCCACCACTGGAGCCGCCGGCCGTGCGTGACGAATCCCACGGATTGCTGGTGCGGCCGAACAAAGGATTGTCCGACTGCCAGTCGCCCAGCATGGTGGCGACATTGGTTTTGCCGACCAGTACGCCGCCGGCTTTCTTCAGCCGGGCGACGACAGGACTGTCCTCTCTCGCCACATAGTCGGCAAAGGGTGGGAAACCGGCGGTCGTCTTCATTCCCGCCGTCTCGTGCGCGTCCTTCAGCGTAAATGGCACGCCGTGCAGCGGCCCAAGTGTATCGCCTCGTGCCAGGGCCCTATCCGCCTGCCTGGCGCGCTCGATGGCTCCCTTTTGATCAAGCGTCACGACCGCGTTGACCGCGCCGTTGCGCCTGTCGATCTGCGCAAGATGCGCATCGAGAGCTTCCACCGCCGAGATGTCTCGCGCGGCGATCGCGGCGGCGAGTTCGATGGTCGAGGAAAACACAATATCCATGGCGAGCGCTCCGTCTGCCTCTCGCGCCTGTCCATCAACATGGCGGATGGCGGGATGGCTTCAAGTCGAATCCAGCATTCAGTACCAAGCCGCGCTTGATCGAAATTGCGCTAAGTGCCGGTTCTCTCAGCCTGCGAGCGCCAACCGGGCGGCCGCCGGCGCGAAAGGCCTGATGCTGGTGCTGTCGCTGGTCATGGTGACGAAGCTTGACTGCGGAATCTCGTGCCATGTTCGCCCATCGCGATCGAAAGGCTCGGAGACGATGCAGCGGCCGACCCTGTTGGCGAAGGCAGCGGTGTAGAGCGTCGGGGCCTGGGAGTCGGTGGCGTAGCGGACGGCGTGCAGGGCCTCTCCGTCACTGAAGGCGGCCGTGAGCTTCAGCGACGGATCGATTCTGGCATGGTATGAGGCTTCCAGGACGCGGCTGGTGGCGCGCGAGGCGGCGCCATGCGGGTCTCGGGATAGACCTTCATCGATCATGAGCAGGAAGAAGAGCTCGGAATCGGTGGTGCCCTCGCGCTGATTGAAGACGGCATCAGGGAGTGGATTCTCCAAGGCGCGGCGGATCTTCTCAAACCCGCCGATCTGGCCGTTGTGCATGAACGACCAGCGGCCCGAAACGAAGGGGTGGCAATTCGTGCGGCTTGTGGCGCCGCCCGTCGAGGCGCGTACATGGGCGAGGAACAGTCCGGACTTTATCTGCCGGCCAAGACTCTTCAGGTTGGGATCCGACCAGGCCGGCAGGATGTCGCGATAGAGGCCTGGCTCCGGCCTCTCGCCATACCAGGCCACGCCGAAGCCGTCGGCATTGGTCGGCAATTTCGATTCCTTCGCACCATGGCTCTGAGCGATCAGCGAATGGGAGGGTGCGGCGATGATGTCCTCCAGGAAGATCGCGTCGCCAAGATAGGCGGCCCACCTGCACATTGTCCTGTCATCCTCCGTTCGCGCGTTTGAGCGCGCGAATGAACCCATTCGCCGCTCGTCGGACGCCACCGATGACAGGAGGACGGTTTGGCGTCCTTACGCCGCGCTTATGTTTCGCTGATCCTTTGCCAGAAATGGAAAGCGACCCGGCCGATCCGTCGAACGCCAGCGACCGGAGCGTCAGGCCATTGATCTTCGCGGACTGAGATTTGCTTGGCCGACCAGCGCCAACTGCGCGGCGGCCGGCGCAAACGGCCGGGTATTGGTGCCGTCCCGCGTCATGGTCACGAAACTGGACGGCGGGATCGCCTGCCAGTCGCCGCCGTCGCGGTCGAACGGTTCCGAGACGAGGCAGCGGCCGGGGCGCGTGGCGAAGGCACCGGTATAGAGCGTCGGGGCGTGATCGTCCGTGGCGTAACGCACGGCGTAGAGCGCCTCGCCATCGGAAAACGCTGCAGTCAGCTTCAGGGACGGCTCGATGCCGGCGCGGCGCGAAGCCTCGACGACGCGGCCGGTCGCGCGCGACACGGCACCCTGCGGGTCCGTCGATAGCCCCTGGTCGATCATCAGCAGGAAGAAGAGTTCGGAGTCGGTGGTGCCTTCGCGCTGGTCGAAGACTTCGTCGGTGAGCGAATTCTCCAAGGCGCGGCGGATCTTCTCGAAGCCGCCGATCTGGCCGTTGTGCATGAACGACCAGCGGCCGGAGACGAACGGGTGGCAGTTCATGCGGCTGGTGGCGCCGCCGGTCGAGGCGCGCACGTGGGCGAGGAACAGGCCGGACTTGATCTGCCGGCAGAGACTTTTCAGATTGGGGTCGGACCACGCCGGCAGGATGTCGCGATAGAGGCCGGGTTCCGGCCGGTCGCCATACCAGGCAAGGCCAAAACCGTCGCCATTGGTCGGCGACTTCGCCTCCTGGGCGCAGTGGCTCTGGGCGATCAGTGAGTGGCAGGGCGCGGTGATGATGTCTTCGAGGAAGACCGCTTCACCAAGATAGGCCGCCCACCGGCACATCGCATTCCACCATCTATCAGGCGCGATCCATCAGAGCCGCCGGCTCCTTGGCCGCGTGTGAGCCTCGATTGTGCGTGCGCTCGTAGAGCTCGCGAACGATTCGGCTCGCCGTAGTCTCGAACAGAAACGGCAAGAAAGCGTGAACAAGCGCAGCGCCGGCAGCCATCGACAGGCGGGAACAGAACCAGGCGGCAAAGGCCATGTGGCCGAAATAGGTCTCGCCGACCTTGGCCGGGTGAGACGTGAAGAGCGCCGAAAACCGTGTCGTCATGGTGATCCCTCCTGCCGGGATGAGCCCCGATGCTGAGTATCCTGCCACACTGCTTTGGTTCATTGGTCCCAAATTGTCCTTGCTTTTGGCACTTCTATGGGACATTCATCCCAACATGATGATAGAAATCGATGAAATTGATCGAAGATTGCTGGTCGAGTTGCAGCGCGACGGCACGCTTTCCGTCGACCAGCTGTCTGAGCGCGTGGCCTTGTCGCGCAATGCCTGCTGGCGGCGCGTCAAGCGGCTGGAGGAGGACGGCGTCATCACGGGGCGCGTGGCACTGGTCGACGCCGACAAGCTTGGGCTCGGCCTCTCGGTGTTCATCCTGATCCGCACCTCCAACCACGACCCGGATTGGCTGCAAAACTTCCGCGCGGCCGTGATCGGCTTTGCCGAGATCACCGGCGTCTACCGTATGTCCGGCGACCTCGACTATGTGCTGCGGGCCCGCGTCGCCGACGTTAAAGCCTATGACAGGCTCTACCAGCGGCTGATCGCCAAGGTGGCGCTGTCGGACGTCTCCGCTTCCTTCGTGATGGAGGAGATCAAGGAGACGACCGTGGTTCCGGTGGAGCTGCGCTGAAACCGGCGGAACCGCGCTCAAAGAAAGCCGTTGATAGGCCTATCGCCGAGTTGACCGAATCGCCATTCACGCCGATAGGAATGGGCTCATGCGCACCGCTGTCTATCCCTCCTCCGTCATCGGCCCCACCGTCGGTTTCGTCAGGCTTCCGCATGGCGAGGGCTTGCCATTGCCTGCCTATGAAAGCGCGGGCGCTGCCGGCATGGACCTGCGCGCCGCGGTGCCGGAAGACCGGCCGTTGCTCATCCTGCCAGGAAAGCGCGCGCTGGTGCCGACAGGGCTGATCCTGGAAATTCCGGAAGGCATGGAAGGTCAGGTTCGGCCGCGTTCCGGCCTCGCCTTCAAGCACGGCCTGACCGTCCTCAACACGCCTGGCACCGTCGACAGCGACTATCGCGGCGAGGCGAAGGTGCTGCTCGTCAATCTCGGCGACGAGGATTTCGCCGTGACGCGCGGCATGCGGATCGCGCAGATCGTCTTTGCCGCGGTGACGCAGGTCACCAGCGAGGAACGATCGCTCGCCGGCGGGACGACACGCGGCGCCGGCGGTTTCGGGTCTACCGGCACCGCTTGAATGGCAATACCCAAACTCGTCATCTTCGACTGCGACGGGGTTCTGGTCGATACCGAGAACCTTGCCAACCGGCGTTTGGCCGAATGGCTGACTGCCGCCGGTTTCCAAACCACGTTCGAATATTGTCGCAAGAACTTCTCGGGCCGCAGCATGGCTTCGGTGCAGAAAGAGATCGAAGCAGCGACCGACGTCCGGCTCGGCGCCGACTTCGTCGATCGCTGGAACGCCGGCCTGCCGGACCTGTTCGCGCATGGCGTCGAGGCGATCCCTTACGTGCGCGATTTCATCGAAAAGGTGCGGGCCGCCGGCATCGCCTATTGCGTCGCTTCATCGGCGCGGATTTCGAAGATGCATATCACGCTGGGGCAGACCGGGCTGGTGCCGCTGTTCCAGCACGCCATGTTCTCCTCGACCATGGTCGGGCGCGGCAAGCCGTTCCCCGACCTCTTCCTCCACGCGGCCGCGACGATGGGCTTCGCGCCGGCGGACTGCATCGTCATCGAGGACAGCGTCGCAGGCACCCAGGCCGGCATTGCCGCCGGCATGCGCGTGTTCTCCTATCACGCCGATCCTTTCTCCGACCGCGACGGTCTGGCGGCAGCCGGCGGCGTCCTGTTCGACGACATGCGGGAACTTGCCGAACTGGTGCCGATACCCTGATCGGGCCCGCTGCTTATCTCGAAACTCCGTGCTAGCGTGAGCGCTCCGAGGGGCGCTTTCCATGATTTCCACCTTATTCCGTCTCGTGCTTGCGTGCCTGCTGCTGCCATGCCTATGGGCGGCGGCGGACGCCCAGGCCGTCAGCTTTCCGGAGCTGAACGGTCCCGTCCCCGGACACCAGGACGTCACCTATCTCGACCTTGCCAGGATGGTCATTCCCGATCTGAAAGCGAGCGGCGACGGCTTTTACAATGGCAGCGCGCCGATCGAGATGCGCCATATCCTCGGCGGCGACGAGGGCGGCGCGCCGCCCGAGACCATCAGCCTGCCCAACGCCGCCATGCTTGCCATCAAGGCCGCCGGCAAAGACCGGCTGACCATGCTCTTCGACCTCGGCCAGGCGCAGGACAGCGCCGAGGGCTTTGCCGTGCTGGCGCTCTACGATCTCGCGGGCAAGCCGAGGCTGCTGGATGCTGTGAATGTCGGCACCGACCGGAACAGCTATTTTCGCGATCCCGGCAAGCTTGCACTCGGTCCCGGCGACGACGCGCTCATCACCATCAGCATGCATTTCAACTCGAACCAGGGCTATGCCGGCACGATGCTGATCATGGTCCGCAACGACCGCTTTTACCTGATCGACGCGATCTATACGTTCGACGAAAATTACTGCGCCTACCGGCGCACGCAAAACCTGGCCTTCCGGAGCCTTGGTGGCCACAAGCCTTATGCGCCCATCAAGGCCACAGTGACGGACGAGACGGTGCCGAGCAAGGAAAGCTGTGACGAGGCGCCGCCAAAGGCCACCTCTCACGACATTTCCGTCACCTATCATTGGGACAAGGCCAAGTCGGGCTATGTCAAGAATTCCGACGCCTTCGAGAAATTGTCAGCAGAAAACGAGAAACGCTTCTGAACGAAACGCATTCATTTGCCCGGCCCCGGCCTGCGCGATAGATTTCCCCTCACAACCCGATCATGATTGAGGACCCGCCATGGACAAGGGCAAGATTTTTCGCGATCTGCACGCCTCTACCTTCGTCATGCCCAATCCCTGGGATGTCGGCACGACCAAGCTTCTTTCCTCCTTCGGTTTCAAGGCGCTCGCCACGACCAGCGCCGGCTTCGCCTTCTCGCGCGGCCTGCCCGACGGCGCCGTGACCTTCGAGGCCATGATCCACCATTGCCGCGAAGTGACGGCTGCGACCGATCTGCCGGTTTCGGCCGACCTTGAGCGCGGCAAGGGCGATAGCCCCGAGCAGGCCGCCGAAACCATCTTCGCGGCTGAAGCCGCCGGCCTCGCCGGCTGCTCTATCGAGGATCATACGGGCGACCCCGACAATCCGATCTACGATTTCTCGCACGCGGTCGAACGTGTTGCCGCGGCGGTCGAGGCGGCTCGGGCGCTCAAGCACGATTTCGTCTTCACCGCGCGGGCCGAGAACTTCCTGTGGGGCAAGACCGATCTCGACGACACGATCAAACGGCTGCAGGCCTTCGAGCAAGCCGGCGCGGACGTGCTTTACGCGCCCGGCCTGAGCGATATTGAGACGGTGCGGACCGTGTGTTCGGCGGTGACCAAGCCGGTGAATGTCATGGCGCGGCCCGGCTTCACCGTCGCCGACCTTGCCACGGCCGGCGTCAGGCGCGTCTCGCTTGGGCCATGGCTGACGAATTTCGCCTATGGCATGCTGGAAACGGCGGCTCGCGAAATCCAGCAGGACGGGACCTTCGGCTTCACGCGCGCGGCAATGCCGTTCGGCAAGCTGCAGGCGCTGTTCCGCGAGACCAGCGCATGATGCTTAAGGCCGCGCCGCTTCGCGCGCGGAAATCGCCTTGTGCAGATGCACCATCATGGCGGCGGCAAAAAGCGGCGTCAAAAGGTTGAGCAGCGGCACCGCAAGGAAGGCGGCGATGACCAGCCCGGCCAGGAACACCGTGCCGGCATATTTCCGGCGCAGCGCCTTGGCCCCGGCCTCGGGGCGGAAGCGCATGGCGGCGAATTCGAAGAACTCGCGGCCCAGCAGGTAGCCGTTGACGATGAAGAAGGCTGCGATGTTGATGCCCGGCACCAGGAGCAGCAGCAGGGCGACGACGTTGCCGAGGATGACGACGCCGAAGAATTTTATCGCCAGCACCAGCGATTGCAGCGCCGGCAGGGCGCGCCCTGGCGGATCGTTGGGATAGTCGGTGCGCTCGACCACCTCGGCGACATCGTCGAGGAACAGACCGGCGATGATAGCCGTCACCGGCGCGACGAGAAACGCCATCCCGACGGCCAGGACGATGCCGGCGATGATGGCGCTGAGCCAGCCGGCCCAGGAGGGTAACCCCGGAACAAACGTTTGGAGCCATGGCCAGGCCAGCCATTCGAGCAGGCTCTCAATGCCGAACCACAGGGCCACCAGCGCCAACACGGTGAGCCCGAGCGTCTTTACGAAGACGGAGCGGAATTCGGGCGAGAACAGCTGGCTGGCGGCGGCGCGGGCGGCGTCGAGAATCACGGCGTCTTCAACCCCTCATCGAGAAGGACGCTTCCGACATAGGCAGGGTCGCCCCCCGGTGCAACTACCGCGCAAGCCTGGCCTGCCTCGCCGGAATCGTCATGGCCGCGACGCCGACGACGACGAAGGCCATGCCGAGCCAAGCGGTCGGCCCGAGGCTTTCGCCGAGGAAGACGGCGCCGATGCCGACGCCGATCGGCACGCGCAGGTAGGCCTGGGAGGTCGTGCCGACCGAGCCCAGCGTGTGGATGAGCCGGAAGAAGATCGAGAAGGCGAGCGCTGTCGAGAACACCGAGAGCCCGAAGAGGGCCAGGATCGATGCCGTCGATGGCGTCAATGTCCAGGGCCGGTCGAAGACGAGGCTCAACGGTATCAGGATCGCGGCGCCGCAGATCATCGAGCCGGCGGCCGGAACCATGGGATCCAGACCTCTGAAGTTTCGGCCAAAGATGGCGGCGCCCGCATAGCAGATGGTGGCGGCGACGACCGCGAGCTGCGCCCACAGCTGATGGCCGATGCCGCCAAGAGCCTCGGTGCCGACGATAAGGCAGATGCCGGCGATGCCGGCGCCGACGCCGACCAGCTTGCGCAGCGTCACCGGCTCGTGGCGGGTGATCAGCGCCGTCAGCAGGAAGGTGAAGATCGGCGACGTCGCATTGAGGATCGTGGCAAGGCCGGCGTCGATCGAACGTTCGGCGGCGGCGATCAGCGTGAACGGGATGACGCTGTTGAGGCAGGCCTGGAACATGAAGCGGCGCCAGTTGACCACGTCCCGCGGCATGGCAAGGCCGCGCCAGCGGATGAGGCCAAGCAGGATGCCCCCCGCGATCAGCGTGCGCCCGGCGATGAAGGTGACCGGCGGGATCGTCTCGACGCCGATCTTGATGAAGGTGTAGGAGGCACCCCACAACACCGCCAGCAGGCCAAGCAGCGCCAGTTCGGTGGTCATTTCGGTTTTCTCGGACATCTTGTGGTTCGCGCCTTCAGCCTGTTTTTGGTGGTCCGCTTCTAGCTCACATTGCGGCGGAGATGTTTCGATCACGATCCAACCATAGCCGTCGTCGCCACCACCGATATGGTCCAGTTCGGCGCGATGGCTGCCGCAGCAGCAAATCACAACCGATCGGAAGCCTGCGAAGCGGAAACCGGCGCCGATTTTCGGGGTAGGCAAAACGGCTGCGAGCCGCTAGACCCGCGCCCGGCCGGCATGCCAGAAAGCCGGGTGGGTTCTTGGCGGAGATTTTGATGCCGGAATATGACGTGCTTTGCATCGGCAATGCCATTGTCGACATCATCGCGCAGTGCGACGAGGCCTTTCTCGAGACCAACGGCATCATCAAGGGAGCGATGAACCTCGCTTTCTCGAGACCAACGGCATCATCAAGGGAGCGATGAACCTCATCGACACCCGGCGCGCCGAGCTGCTCTACAGCCGCATGGGGCCGGCGATCGAGGCTTCGGGCGGCAGCGCCGGCAACACGGCCGCGGGCGTGGCGAGCTTCGGCGGCCGCGCCGCCTTTTTCGGCAAGGTGTCCAACGATGCGCTCGGCGACATCTACACCCACGATATCCATGCCCAGGGCGTGGCCTTCGACACCAAGCCGCTTAAGGGCGAGCCGCCGACGGCACGCTCGATGATCTTCGTCACGCCGGACGGCGAGCGCTCGATGAACACCTATCTCGGCGCCTGCGTCGAGCTCGGACCGGAGGACGTCGAGGCCGACAAGGCCGCCGGAGCCAGGGTCACCTATTTCGAGGGTTACCTGTGGGACCCGCCGCGCGCCAAGGAAGCCATCCGGCAGACAGCGAGGCTGGCGCACGCCGCCGGCCGCGAAGTCTCGATGACGCTGTCGGACTCCTTCTGCGTCGACCGCTACCGCGACGAGTTCCTCGAGCTGATGCGGTCGGGCACTGTCGACATCGTCTTCGCCAACAGCCACGAGATCAAGTCGCTCTACCAGACCGCTTCCTTCGAGGAAGCGCTGGCGGCGATACGCAAGGATTGCAAGATCGGCGCCGTCACCCGCTCGGAAAAGGGCTCGGTGATCGTGCGCGGCGACGAGACCGTCACCATCAAGGCGACCACGATCAATGAACTGGTCGACACCACCGGCGCCGGCGACCTCTATGCCGCCGGCTTCCTCTACGGCTATACGAGCGGCCGCAGCCTCCAGGATTGCGGCGATCTCGGCTCGCTGGCGGCCGGGCTGGTGATCCAGCAGATCGGCCCGCGGCCGCGCCAGAATCTGCGCCGCGAGGCGGAACAAGCCGGGCTGATTTAGTTCCGCTGCGTCACCGCGGTCAGGCGCCAATGAGGCCGTCTGTCGCGCCGCTGTCATAGATCGCTCCTACAGGCATGGTGGGCGTTCCGTGACTGACATTTCGGGACGCCCGCAGCAGTTGGGTGTAACATGCAAGACAGCAACCTGTCCGGTCGCTGCGTCTGCCGTCATTGCGATTGCCGCTTTCCGCTATAGCCGTTCAAGAACCCGCCGCGGCTGGAGGAGAGCGCGGCGCGCAAGACAGAAGCATGACCAGATTTCAAAATCCGCCTGAGGGAATTTCGCAAGAGGCCTTGGCCGGGCTGGTGGCCGAGGCCGTGCAGCAGGCTTTGATGCAGCATGGTGTCCTGCTGGACGCGGAGGCCCTCGTTTCCGCCAGCGCGATTGCGGGCAGTGTTGCCGCCGCCCTGCCCTTCCTGCCGCAGGCGCAGCGGCTTGCGATCACCTCCTTCAAAGGTGGCTGGGCGGAGCCAACGTCCGAGCTTTTCCGCGCAATGGCGGAAAAACTCGCGCGCGCCGACCAGGCAGGCGTCGACAGCGTGGACGAAAGCCCGACAATCGGACTTGCCAGGCCTGCCTCCCGGCCTTTGGCCGGGCGAGCCTCCGAGCTCCAGTCGATGCTCATCGAAGACTGGGCCGGGGAGGTTGCCGGCTCGACCTATCTCGAAGAGAAATTCCGCATCCCCCGCTCGACCTTGCACCGCTGGCAAAGGCGGGGCGAGGTCGTTGCGCTTCGCAAAGGCGGCCGCAAGCACGTCTTCCCGCTCGCCCAGTTCGTCGACGGCAGGCCGGCTCCGGGCATAAGCGATGTGTTGGCGGCGATTACCAATCCGAGGCTGGCCTGGTTCTGGCTGACCCGCCCTTCCATCGAACTGGGCGGCCGTATCCCCATCGAAATGCTCCGCGAGGACATGATCGAGGATGTGGTGCGCGCCGCGCGCGGCTTGTCCTGATCCGCGATTTCCAACATGGCTCCATGTTTTCGGCGCGCCGCCGTGCCAAAATATCAGCGGGCTATCTTTCTGTCATGAAACTGTAACAAATGGCACATTTGACACATTTACCAGCTTAGACTCATGTGCCTTACGTATATGTTGTGCAATATGTGCCATTCTTGCAAATATGTGACGTGATATTTGCGCAACAAGACTTTTCTAAGGGCCGAAAAGCCGTTTTTCGGACACAATCTCTGTTGTGAACGACCGCCAGTTAGGCCATGTCGAAGGCGAAGAAGCGGCGCTGGTGCGCGACTTTTTCAACGATGGGGACGGGGGTGGCAGAGCCGGATGGCTTGTCAGGCCTGTCTTGAACCTTTGACTGGAGATTCAAGAAAATGAACATCAAGAGCCTTCTACTCGGCTCAGCTGCGGCCCTGATCGCAGTTTCGGGCGCCCGCGCCGCCGACGCGGTGACCGTCGCCGAGCCGGAACCGGCCGAATACGTCAAGATCTGCGACGTCTATGGCGCAGGTTACTTCTACATCCCCGGCACCGAGACCTGCCTGCGCGTCGGCGGCTATGTCCGCTATGACGCCGGCTTCGGCGATGTCGGCTCGTTCGACGGCCGCACAGCCACCGACCATGAGGACGGCGACGCCCAGGATACCTGGAAGAAGAACGCCCGCTTCAACCTGAAGACCTGGACCGGCCAGGAAACCGAGCTTGGCACGTTGAAGACCTATACCGAGACCAAATTCAACTTTCCGAATGGCGGCGCCACGTCTGTTTCGCTGAGCTTCGCCTGGATCCAGCTCGGCGGCCTGCGCGTCGGTAAGGACGAAACGCCTTACGATCAGTTCATCGGCTATGCCGGCAACGTCATCCAGGACACGCTGATTCATTACGGCATGAAAGACACCAATGTTGTCAGCTACTATTTCGACGCTGGCAGCGGCATCTCGGGCGTGATCTCGCTCGAAGAAGGCTCGGACTCTACGGGCTCCACGGGCATTTCCGGCACCATCGACAGCTATGTTCCCAATGTCGTCGGCGGCTTGAAGTATAAGGGCGACTGGGGTGCGATCACCGGCGTCGTCGCCTATGATAGCTCTTACGAGGAAGTGGCCGGCAAGGTCCGTTTGGACGTCAATGTCACCAAGGAACTGTCGCTGTTCATCATGGGCGGCTACGGCACCGACGACAACTTCAACGACGCCAGCTGGGCTATCCCGGCGCGTGGCCGCGGCTTCTACAAGCCGTGGGGCGGCAACTGGGCAGTTTGGGGTGGCGGCACCTACAAATTCACCGACAAGGCGGCGTTCAACCTCCAGGTTTCGGCTGACGACGCCAGGAACGCCGCCGTTGCGGCAAACATAGCCTATACGATCGTTCCCGGCTTCACGATCACGACCGAAGTCGACTATGTCCACGACGGCAAGTTCGGAGACGCCGACGATTTCAACTGGACCAAGGCCGACAAGAAGAACAGCGTCGGCGGCATCGTCCGTTTCCAGCGCTCGTTCTGATCGGACCAGCGATCCTCACACGGAAAGGCCCGCGGCACCGCCGCGGGCCTTCTTGTTTGATCTAAACAGGACCTTCGCCGCGCCGGCTCCTCGTCAATTCCCCGCCGTGTAGGCCGCGATCGCCGCCATGTTGACGATGTCTGAGTCCTTGGCGTTGAGCGAGACGATCTGGACCGGCTTGTTCAAACCGACCAGCAGCGGGCCGATGACCGTCGAGCCGCCGAGTTCCTGCAGCATCTTGGTCGAGATCGAGGCCGAGTGGAACGCCGGCATCACCAGCACATTGGCCGGGCCGGTGAGCCTAATGAACGGATATTGCGCCATGGCGCGCGGGTTCAACGCCACGTCGGCCGCCATCTCGCCGTCATATTCGAAATCGACGCGGCGCTTGTCGAGGATGCGCACGGCCTCCTGCACCCGCTCGGAGCGCTCGCCCTGCGGGTGGCCGAAGGTGGAGTAGGCGAGCATGGCGAGCCTCGGCTCGTAGCCCATGCGGCGGGCAAAGCCGGCCGCTTCCTCGGCGATGTCGGCGATTTGCTCGGCGTTCGGCATGTCGTGCACGGCGGTGTCTGCGACCAGCACGGTGCGGCCCCTTGCCAGCACGATCGAGACGCCGATGACGCGGTGGCCCGGCTTGGCGTCGATGACGCGGCGCACGTCGTCGAGCGCGGTGGAATAGTTGCGGGTCACGCCGGTGACGATGCCGTCGGCATCGCCAAGCGCCACCATGCAGGCGGCGAAATGGTTGCGGTCGTTGTTGATCAGGCGCTGGCAGTCGCGGAACAGGTAGCCTTTCCGCTGCATGCGTTCGTAGAGATAGTCGGTGTAGATGCCGTTGCGGCGCGACAGCCTGGCGTTGATGATCTCGAGGCCCTGCTTGTTGAGATCGATGCCGGCGTGCTTGGCGTTCTCCTTGATGACGTCGTCGCGGCCGAGCAGGATCGCCGTGCCGAGCTTCTGGTTCACATAGGAGACGGCGGCGCGCATCACCTGCTCCTCCTCGCCTTCGGCAAAGACGATGCGCTTCGGCTGCCGGCGCACGCGGTCGTAGATGCGCTGCAAGGTCGAAGCGATCGGGTCGCGCCGGGCCGACAGCTCCTGCGCGTAACGGTCAAGGTCGAGGATCGGCTTGCGGGCGACGCCGGACTCCATCGCGGCCTTCGCCACCGCCAGCGGAATCGCCGAGATCAGGCGCGGATCGAATGGCACCGGGATGATGTAGTTGGGGCCGAATTTCGGCCGGTTACCCTGATAGGCCGCCGCGACATCGTCCGGCACATCCTGGCGCGCCAGTTCGGCCAGCGCCCGGGCCGCGGCGATCTTCATCTCGTCATTAATGGTGGTGGCCCTCACATCCAGCGCGCCGCGGAAGATGTATGGGAAGCCGAGCACATTGTTGACTTGGTTCGGATAGTCCGAGCGGCCGGTGGCCATGATGGCATCGGTGCGGATCTCGCCCACTTCCTCGGGCGTGATTTCCGGATCGGGATTGGCCATGGCGAAGATGATCGGGTTCTTGGCCATCGACTGCACCATGGCGGTGGTCAGCGCGCCTTTGGCGGAAAGGCCGAGGAAGACGTCGGCGCCGTCAAGCGCCTCGGCGAGGCTGCGCGCCTCGGTCTTGACCGCATGCGCCGACTTCCACTGGTTCATGCCTTCGGTGCGACCCTGGAAGACCACACCCTTGGTGTCGCACAGGATGATGTTTTCCGGCGAAAAACCCATCGCCTTCATCAGTTCGATGCAGGCGATGCCGGCAGCGCCCGCGCCGTTGCAGACCATCTTCGTGGTCTTCATGTCGCGACCGGTGATCTCCAGCGCGTTGATCAAGCCGGCGGAAGAGATGATGGCGGTGCCGTGCTGGTCGTCGTGGAAGACGGGAATGTCCATCAGCTCGCGCAGCCGCTGCTCGATGATGAAGCATTCCGGCGCCTTGATGTCCTCGAGGTTGATGCCGCCGAAGGAAGGCCCGAGGAAGCGCACGCAGTTGATGAACTCGTCGGCGTCCTCGGTCGCCACTTCGAGATCGATCGAATCGACATCGGCGAAGCGCTTGAACAGCACCGCCTTGCCTTCCATCACCGGCTTGGAGGCGAGCGCCCCGAGATTGCCAAGCCCGAGGATGGCGGTGCCGTTGGAGATGACGGCGACCATGTTGCCGCGCGTCGTGTAGTCGAAGGCGCGGCTTGGATCCTCGGCGATGGCGAGCACAGGCACGGCGACGCCCGGCGAATAGGCGAGGCTGAGATCGCGCTGCGTGGCCATCGGCTTGGTGGCGACGATCTCCAGCTTGCCGGGCCGCCCCATGGCGTGGAATTCGAGCGCTTCCTGCGCGCTGACGGAGGGACCACTGCTTTCGGTTTTCCTGGCCATGATGCTTTCGATTCCCTCACCTGTGCGGCACCGCTTGGGACAGGTGCTTGCTTATGGTTCTCACGGATTAAGGCTACACGCGGCCGCTGTAAACCGACAAGGCGGGCGAAGCTGCTTCAACACGGAAGGCCCAAGCAGTGCGGCGGCGCGAAATAGCAACGAGCTGGCAGCATGGCTCGCGGTTTCCCCTGCTTTTCGAGCGCCCGGCATTAAACCGCGCTGTTACATCTGCTAGCGTTCCGGCATGAACATGCACATGCCGACCGATCCCGACGCCCAGGAAACGACGACGCCGGCGCCCACCGTGGGCGGGGTCACGCCGATGATGGAGCAGTATATCGAGATCAAGGCGGCGAACCCGGATTCGCTCTTGTTCTACCGCATGGGCGATTTCTACGAGCTGTTCTTCGACGACGCCGAAAAGGCAACCCAGGCGCTCGGCATCGTGCTCACGAAGCGCGGCAAGCACCAGGGCCACGACATTCCGATGTGCGGCGTGCCGGTGCACGCGGCGGACGACTATTTGCAGAAGCTGATCGCGCAAGGTTTTCGCGTTGCCGTGTGCGAGCAGATAGAGGATCCCGCCGAAGCCAAGAAGCGCGGTTCGAAATCAGTGGTGCGCCGCGACGTGGTGCGGCTGGTCACGCCCGGCACCATCACCGAGGACAAGCTGCTCGCGCCCTCGGAATCGAGCTTCCTGATGGCGCTGGGCAGGGTGAAGGGCGGCAATGCGGCCAGCCAAGGCAGCTTCGCGCTCGCCTGGATCGACATCTCGACCGGCGCCTTCCGTGTCGCCGAGACGACGGCGGAGCGGCTGCTCGCCGACATCTTCCGCGTCGATCCGCGCGAGTTGATCGTCGCCGAGCCCGTGTTCCACGACCCGGAATTGCGGCCGGTCTTCGACGTGCTGGGCCGGGTCGCCAACCCGCAGCCGCCGTCGCTGTTCGATTCGGCATCGGCCACCGGCCGCATCGCCCGCTTCTTCGAGGTGGCGACGCCGGATAGTTTCGGCACATTCTCGCGCGCCGAACTGTCGGCGATCTCGGGCACTATTGCCTATGTCGAGAAGACGCAGAAGGCCGAGCGCCCGCCACTGTCGCGGCCCGAGCGCGAGGAGAGCGGCTCGACGCTGTTCATCGACCCGGCGACGCGCGCCAATCTGGAGCTCTTGCGCACGCTTTCCGGCAGCCGCGACGGCTCACTGTTCAAGGCGATCGATCGCACGGTGACCGGCGGCGGGGCGAGACTGCTCGCCGACCGGCTGATGGCGCCGCTGACCGATCCGGCGGCGATCACGGCAAGACTGGATTCGGTGTCGTTCTTTCGCTCCGAGACGCGGCTTTGCCAAGGATTGCGGGCGAGTCTCAAAAGCGTCGCCGACATGCCGAGGGCGCTGTCCAGGCTGGCTCTCAACCGCGGCGGCCCGCGCGACCTTGGCGCGCTGCGCGCCGGCTTCGAGGCCGCGGGCGCGATCGCCGCGCT